>JALXCH010000565.1 GCA_026991005.1 Calditrichia bacterium
GAATAGGGAAATAGGGAAATAGGGAAATAGGGTAAATAGGGTAAATAGGGTAAATAGGGTTTATAAGGTAGAGGTGGGAAAACGGTGAAAATTGCGGTATTGCTGGGTGGAACTTCGGCGGAGCGGGATGTGTCGCTGGTAACGGGAATTGAAATTGCCCGTGCCCTCCGGAGCAATGGGCATCAGGTGGAAGCGATTGACTGTGCTTACGGAGATCGGGTGCTGCCCGATCTGGACATCCCCATCGAAGATATCATTCGTTCCACTCCCTCGGATTATGAGCAGAAACACCAGGAATTGGATCGCAACGTCTTCCGCACCATCGATTATCTCCTCCAGTCAAAATTCGATGTGGTGTACATTGCGTTGCATGGAGGATACGGAGAAAACGGTCAGTTACAGGCAATGCTGGAAGTAGCGGGAATTCCCTTCACCGGTAGCGGTGCGCTGGCCAGTGCTCTGGGCATGGACAAACATTACAGCAAAGTACTGTTCCAGAATGCGGGGGTTCCCACAGCACCCTGGGTAACGCTCTCCCATCCCGAGGAGGATTTCGCACCTTTTATTGAGCAGTACTCTCTCCCTGTGGTGGTAAAACCCAACGGACAGGGTTCCAGCGTGGGGTTGAAAATTGTCTCCAGAGCCGAAGAACTCCGGGATGCCATCCGTTTCGCATTTCGGCACGGGAATTCCGTGCTACTGGAACAATATATTCCGGGACACGAGATGACGGTGGCGATTTTAAATAACGAACCCCTTCCGGTGATTGAAATTATTCCCGACCAGGGTGTGTATGATTACGAGCACAAGTACCAGAAAGGCAAGACCCGCTATGTGGTTCCGGCAGAAATCCCGGACAAAGTTACCCGAAAATTGCAGGAATATGCCCGGCGAGCCTATCGGGAGCTGGGGTGTCGGCACTATGCACGGATTGATTTCCGTTTAACCGACGAGGGCGAGATGTATTGTCTGGAGGTAAATACCCTTCCGGGCATGACCCCTACCAGTCTGGTTCCCAAAGCTGCCCGCGCTGTGGGAATCGATTTCCCCGAACTGGTGGAACGCATTGTACAAATGGCTGCAATTCCGTAACATAAATACAACGCCCGTTTCACCTTGCAAAATAGAAGCAGTTGTTCTACAATATAAATTTTAGTTAATGATTCGGAAAGGTGGAGAAAAAGTCCCTTTCCATCGCCAGCTTCGGTTCTGTGTGCTTGTGGTTTGGTTTTTCAATTTCCCGATTAAGTTCTTCCGTCATTCGTCGATTATATTGTTTGTTACAATCGATCTTCATTAAATAGAAAGGAACTCCCGGTGAAAAAGGACGTGTATGTGGTGTTTTGCACCGTACCGGATGCAGACACGGCAAAAGCGTTAGCCAGACTTCTGGTAAAAGAGCGTCTGGCTGCATGCTGTAATGTCGTGCCAGGATTAACCTCCATTTATCGCTGGGAGGGGGAAATCCAGGAAGATCAGGAACGATTGCTTATCATCAAAACGACCCAGCGCGCTTACGGCGACCTGGAAAAACGCCTCAAAGAACTTCATCCTTACGATGTACCGGAAATCATTGCCCTTCCGGTAGAACAGGGTAACAGTGATTACATAAAATGGGTGAATGAAAATGTCCAGAGTTAAAAAAGACGATTCCCGGGGAACCGAATACTGGCGTCCTCAGGTTCAGGAGATTCAGGAGGATGCGGTTCATAGCTCTGCTTATCTGGCAGACAAGGCACTCAATATCATTGAAGAATTCATCCATAAAAATCTCTATCGTAATCGTACGGAATTAATCCAGAATCTGTCTAAATTGGGAAATGCTCTGGTACGGGCACAACCGTTAATGGCGCTCATTTACAATCGAGCCCACCGCATCATTGAGTTCATCCAATCGATTCCCAAAGAGGAAAAAGACATTAAGATTATCCGGGAGATGGTGCTGCGGGAGATTCAGCAAATTCGGAGCGATTTTATTGAGCGGCAGAAAAATATTACCCGGCTGGGTGCACGTTTGATTCTGGATCAGCACATTGTACTGACCCATTCGGCCAGTTCGGTGGTGGAGAATATTCTCCTGGAAGCCAGGCGTCAGAAGAAACGGTTTCGCCTGATTTGCACCGAAAGTCGTCCCCGGTACGAAGGGGTGGAGTTAGCCAAAAAAATGGCGCGGGCGGGAATTCGCACCCGCCTCATCCCCGATGCCGACATGACCCGTGCCCTGAACGATGCCCATTTTGTGCTTACCGGTGCCGATCGCATCACGGAAAATACGTTTATCAACAAAACCGGTACCGCAGCGCTGGCCATCATCGCGAAAGAACTGAATAAACCCTTCTATATTGCCGTGGATACGGATAAAATCCTGTTAAAACGCACCTATCCCACCCGTTTTCGCTCGGTACACGAGCAGGAAATTCTGGAGGAGCAAATTCCCAATCTAACAGTAAGTAACATCTATTTCGAAGAAATTGAACTCTCCTACCTGCACAAAATCATCAGCGAAACGGGAATTTACGAGGTGGAGGAGTTTGTGGAACGGTTTTTGTAATTTAAGATTTGCCTGATTTAACCGATGATGTTCATCAGAATGGATTCTAAATTCAGGTAACAGTGGATGTTAGTGAAAGAGAAAAAGAAGAAAACCATTCTCGCCGTGGACGACGATCCATTTATCCGCAAGATGTTTCATTCCATGCTGGAACCGAAAGGATTTGTTGTATTTACGGCCAATAACGGTGCCGAAGCGGTGACCAAAGCGCTGCAGGTAAAACCGGATATTATTTTTCTGGATTTGATGATGCCGGAAGTGGATGGATTTCATGCACTGGAGTTGCTGCGGGGGATGGAGCAAACCAGTCGCATTCCCATTATTATTGTCACCGCCCGTGCAGATTCCGCCACCCTGCTTAAGGTGATTAAACTGGGAGCAAACGATTTCATTGCCAAACCATTCTCTCGCCCCATGATTATGCGCAAAATTAAATTTGCCCTCGCTCCCCACAGTCCCAATGACCTGGTGGAAACCGAAAGCGACGCGATCAATAAAAGTCCTACTACCTTTATTCACTCCACTCTGTTTAAGGAAATGAAAGAGGGCTACATTTACAAATTTGATAACATCTTTATCTCCTTGATTCGTTACCTCTCTGCCCGCGAAAAACAGAAGCTGATTCACCAGCTTCAGGATGTGGCTGTGGTGTGCTCCACCTACGAAATTCTCAAACCGCTTCCCCTCATCCAGCAAACCATTGAACTGCTGAAAAAAGAGAATTGGCCCGAGGTCATGAAACATCTGGAAAAAATTTATGCTATTTTTAAAGAACTCCAGTTGCAGTACGACCAGAAAAATCAATCGCAAAAGAAAAGCGAAGCTTCTGCTAAACGTTCTACTGTGCCTGCCGAAGAGACGAAGAATTAATTCACTTCTTCTGTGTGGTAACCCCAATTTACTCTCCAATTTTAAAATCGAGTAAAACCATCCTTCAGCCTAACAACGATTTCTGGTTTGAAATGATTTCGCCATGGTTTCCGTTAACGGGGACTAATTGAACGGGTAGGGGGAAAGGGTATATAGGGTGAATAGGGTAAATAGGGTAAATAGGGTAAATAGCGTGAATAGAGTAAATAGGGTGAATAGGGTTTGTTGGGTAAATAAGTTAAATGGAAGGTATAAAAGGAACTTGGGAGAAAGGAAGCATTAATTCAATTACAATGTTTTCTCTTCTCTTTTCCTCTTTTCTCTTTCCTCTTTTTTCTTTGCTCTTTGTTATTTGGAATTTGCTATTTGTTATTTGTTTTTTGTTATTTGGAGTTTGTCATTTGTAATTTCTTATGAAAGGTTGTTTTTCCCCCGATAAATGGCAATATTTAGCTCCGGATAAATGGATGACAAATTGGAGGCTTCGATTGTGAAAGAATTGAGTAAGCGTGTTCTGGTGGCATTGTGGGGAATTCCTATTTTACTGGGAATGAGCTATTTAGGAGGTGTGTATTTCCTGCTTTTGATTCTGGTGATTAACGGAATGGTGTTGTGGGAATTTTATTCTATTTTTCGCAACCAGCAGGTTGAGGCATATCGGATACTGGCGGTGGTATTATCCACGGTTTTTTTACTGGCAGCATATATTTTTCCACCGCAACAACTCCCGGCATTTTATCTGATGTTGATTACCATTGTGCTATTTCGGCATTTACGTTTATCGGCTCCCAATAGCAGTACCAACACCCTGTTTACCCTGGGAGGCATCAGTTACATCACACTTTTTCTGGCGTCGCTTCTGCATCTTCGGTTGTATTTTGCCACCTGGCAGCATCTTTCCCCCGCACGGCTTCCGGGTGGGCGTCTGATGGTGATTCTCTGGATCAGCATCTGGGTGTGTGACACGTTTGCTTATTTTGGAGGGAGTTTGCTGGGTAATCACAAACTGGCACCCCAAACCAGTCCCAATAAAACCATCGAAGGTGCCTTGTTTGGGTTGATTGGTGCCCTTCTCATTTTTGTGCCACTGGGCAAATGGCTCCTTCCGGAAGTGAATCCGCTTTACTTCTGGTTTGCAGGAGGAATTGTGGGAATTCTGGGACAGATTGGTGATCTGGTGGAGTCCCGTTTCAAACGCGACGCCGGGGTTAAGGATACCTCCACCATTTTACCGGGGCATGGTGGATTCTTCGACCGCTTCGATTCGCTGATGTTTGTCTCCCCTTTTATGTATGTGTTGTTCCAGTACATCCGCTTTTGAAAGGAACGCCCGGAAATGGAACTTGAAGAGGCGTACAGATATTGCCAGAAGCTGGCGGGCGAGCATTACGAGAATTTCCCCGTAGCCAGTGTGTTACTGCCTCGAAAATTACGTCCGCATGTGGCAGCCATTTATGCCTTTGCCCGCATTGCCGATGATTTTGCCGACGAGGAAGCTAATCTGGAAAAATTACTCCACTGGCGCCAGCAGCTTTTTCGCAGCCTTCAGGGGGAATACCCGCATCCGGTGTTTCGGGCTCTGCACCACACCATCCGGAAATTCGATTTGCCCGTCTCCTGGCTGGATGATTTACTCACCGCCTTCCGGCAGGATCTGGAAAAAAATCGTTACCTCCGTTTCTCCGAACTGCTTGAGTACACCCGCTATTCTGCCAATCCGGTGGGACGCATCGTCCTCTGGCTTTTTGGTTATCGTGAACCGAAACTGATGGAATACGCCGACCAGATTACTACCGGATTACAACTGGTGAATTTCTGGCAAGATCTTTCTGTGGATATCCCCCGTAACCGATTGTACATTCCCCGGGAGTGGTTGGAGAAATGGGGCATCAAAGAAGAAGACATTTTGCGGCGCGTGGTTTCCTCTCATTTTCCGGAGCTGATGCGAGAGGTGTACCAGCACACTGTACCCTTTTTCCACCGGGGACGGCGTTTGCTGCCGCATCTCTCCGGTCGCCTGAAAATGGAAATAAAACTTACTGTGGCTGGAGGGATGGCTATTTTAGATAAAACTTTGCTTTTGGGGAACAATATTTTATTTTACAAACCGAAACTGAATAAAATAGATTGGATTCGGTTGATCGTTAAAACATTTATCGCATTCTAATGTCGCAGGAAAAACAAATCACCCGGCAAAGTAAAAGCAGTTTTTACTATGCCTTTTCCATTCTTCCCCGGGAAAAGCGGGAAGCTATTTACACGGTGTACTCCTTTTGTCGCCAGACGGATGATATTGTAGACAAACCCGGCCCCCAAATCCAGAAGCTGAAAACACTGGAACGCTGGGAAAATGAATTATTTAAGCAATTTAACCGGCAGAGCCACACCCGCTTTTTCAAATTGTGGAAAATTGCCGAACGATTCCGCATCCCGCTGGAGTATTTCCTGGAACTCATTCAGGGGATGCGTATGGATCTGGCCGGGACTCGCTTTCAGTCCCTGGACGACCTCCTTACTTACTGCTACCGGGTAGCTTCGGTGGTGGGACTGATGAGTATCCAGATCTTCGGATACCGCGATCCACGGGTTCGGGAATATGCGGTGAATCTGGGAATTGCTCTGCAACTCACCAACATTTTACGCGATGTGGGAACTGACGCGGAGATGGGGCGGGTGTACATTCCGCTGGAGGATCTGGAAAAATTCGGAATCACCGTGGAAGATATCCTGAATAAACGCAATCATCCCAACTTTATTGAGTTGATGAAATATGAATATCGTCTGGCCCGCCGGTATTACGACAAAGCTTCACGTTCCCTGCCCAATACCGAACGCCGCAACATGCTCCCTTCCCAGATTATGAAAAACATTTACTTTCACCTCCTGAAATTGATTGAAAAAAACCATTTCAATGTTTTATATCACAAAATTGAATTACCCACGTTTGTTAAATTGTCAATAGCGTTTAAAACGGTGCTGCGAGAGTCCATTTTAAGCCTGTGATGCCGGATAGCTCAGATTGCACAGAAACTCACAAACAGGATTAAGCAGTGCCAGTGAGTGAAATAGCGTGCGTGTAATGCGGATTGAAAAACGGATATTAAGTGGATTTTTCCGCATTTTGAGAATAAAAATGTGTGCCGTTTTTGTTCTCTCTATTAAAATGGGTAATTTTCTAGGAATGGGTAATTCTCCAGGGATTGAAAGATTACACTGTTCAGGACGGAATTGTAAGTAATTTCTTTATTTCAGGAGATTGAGTGGTCTTGAAGTGGGTCAAAAATTAAATGGTTCATCTGGGTTAAAAGAAGAAATTTTTTATGAATAGGGAAGTGGTGATTCTGGGAGGAGGTATTGCCGGACTTTCGGCTGCAATCCATGCCATTTTAAACGGATTACGACCCATCGTTCTGGAAAAAAATCGCCATGCGGGAGGGCGCCTGCGTTCCTTTGAAAGCCCGGATATTAAACGTACCCTGGACAATGGGCAGCATGTCCTTTCCGCTGCTTACGCCGAAACCATTCAACTGCTGAAGACCATTGGTACCTATCAAAAAATCTATTTCCAGAAAAATTTCAATTGTTTATTCCTCCAGGATCCGCGCCACCGTTTTATTTTCCGCGCTGTAAATCTTCCCGCTCCCCTCCATTTTTTTATTCCGCTCATTGCCCATCGCAAACAGACTCAGATAGAAACCAGAGATTACATTAATTTTGTCCACTCAAAGTTTAAGATACCGCAAAAAAAACTGGAAAATATGACGGTTTCGCGATGGCTGGAACTCACCCAGCAGAGCGATGCCATTCGGGAATTTTTATGGAAACCGTTTACACTGGCAATGCTGAATACACCCATTCAGGAAGCTTCTGCCTCCCTGTTGCTGAGCGCTCTTAAAAAATCGTTCCTTCATTCCCGAAAAAATGCCCGGCTGGGCCTGCCACGGGATTGGCTCTCGGAAATTTTTATTCATCCTGCTATTCGATTTATCCAGTCTCATGGGGGGAGGATTCATTTTTCCAAACAGGTGCAAAAAATAATCTTCCGGCAGGATCGTATTACCCATGTAGTCACCCGCTCCGAACAAATCGATACTCCCTGGCTCATCTCGGCTATTCCTCCCTATCAATTATACGAAGTGCTGGATTATTCCATCATTCCCCCGCTGGTTGAACTCAAAGAAATTACCCGCCTTTTAAGGTGTAGCCCCATCATCACCATTAATATTTTTCTGAAAGAACCCATTCATACTTCTTTTCCCATTGCTCCCATCATGTCTCCTCTGCAATGGATCTTTCCCCATCCCGTGCAGCAAAAGGAGGGCGAGTACGGATATGCCATTGTGAGCAGCCACGCTACTTCCTGGATCTGGCGAAGTCATCGGGAAATTATAGAAACCGTGAGGTACGAGTTTCACCGTCTGTTTGGTTACGATTTACTGGAAAAACATGGACTAAAGATGTTCAAGATTATTAAGGAAAAGCGGGCTACCATTCTTCAATCGCCGGTATTTACCAGAATGCGTCCGGAAACGCAAACGCCGATAGGGAATTTCTTCCTGGCCGGGGATTGGATCAGTACCGGACTTCCTGCCACTATCGAAAGCGCCGTGTTAAGTGGCCGCCGTGCCGTGGAAGCCATTGTGGAACATCTGAATAAAAAATGATTTCCAAATCCCAAAAAAACAAACAACAAATTCCAAATCCCAAACAACAAATCCCAAATTCCAAATTCCAAATTCCAAATAACAAATAACAAAGAGCAAAGAGCAAAGAGCAAAGAGCAAAGAGGAAAGAGGAAGAATGAAGAGGAAACCTCATAATTGAATTCATGCTCCCTTTCTCCCACCTTCCATTCATACCTCCCATTTACCTTATTAACCCAACAAACCTTATTCACCTTATATACCCTATTCACCCTATTTACCCTATTTACCCTATACACCCTATACACCCTTTCCCCTCAAGAGCCCCTGCAACTATGCAAAAATCAGAAATTTTATTTCAGCTTGATTTGAATTTATTCCAAAATTTATTTTGCAAGTTCAATAGCGGACAATGTACTTTATTTGAATGAATGGAAGGGAAATTTACATGGGGACACTCCTGAAACCGTTTGAACTGATGACGGCTGAAGATTATCGGGAATTGGGATTGAAGTGCGGGCTGGAAATCCACCAACAATTGCTTACCGAGAAAAAGCTGTTTTGTCGCTGTCCCGCCGGAAAATATAGCGAAGAATACGATGCGGAAATTCTGCGCCACATGCGTCCCACGCTCTCTGAATTGGGCGAATACGATGGTACCGCATTGATGGAATTTAAAACGCGGAAAAATATTATTTACCGCATCAATCACGAAACGGTTTGTACCTACGAGATGGACGACACACCACCCTTTGAGATAAACCAACAGGCGCTGGATATTGCTCTGGAAATTGCCATGCTGCTGAATTACAACCTGGTGAGTGAAATCCACATCTCCCGCAAACAGTACCTGGATGGCAGCATACCAACGGGATTTCAGCGCACCACGATTGTGGGAGTGGATGGGTGGATACCGCTGGGCGAGCGGCGGATCGGGCTCATCCAGCTTGGCCTGGAAGAGGACGCCTGCCGGGAAGTCTCGGACGTGGGACACGAGCGCATCTACCTTACCGATCGGCTGGGAATGCCGCTCATCGAGATGGTGACGCAGCCGGATATGCACACTCCCCAGGAGGTGGCGGAAGTGGCAAATTTACTGCGCCGCCTGGTGCGCAGTACCGGCAAAGTGCGTACCGGCATTGGCGCTGCCCGGCAGGATGTCAATGTCAGCATCAACGGGGGAACCCGCATCGAAATCAAAGGTGTGCCACGCATCCCGCTGATTCCTCTGCTTATTTATAACGAAGCGCTCCGGCAGTACTCTCTGCTGCAAATACGGGAGGAACTCCACCGCCGCGGTATCACCGAGCAGACCTTCCGCCACACCAGCGCCCAGGTCACCCAGTTGTTAACCGGAACATCCTGGGATCCCATCCGTCGGGCACTGAAGCGTGGAGAAAAAGTGTTTGCTGTGAATCTGCACGGGTATCTGGGAATTCTCAGCCATCCTACCCAGAGCGGTAAGGTATTTTCCAAGGAAATTTCCGATCGGGTACGGGTTATTGCCTGCCTCACCCGTTTGCCCAATATCCTCACCTCCGAGAGCACAGAAGAGACCATCGACAGCTTTATGTGGAAGAAAATACGCAATGCGGTACGGGCACGCAGCAACGATGCCATCATTCTGGTGTGGGGGAACGATGAGGATGTGCGCACTGCGGTGCAGGAGATTGTCATCCGGGCGCGGGAGGCAACCGTTGGAGTGCCCAGCGAAACCCGGCAGGCGCTGGCGGATGGGACCAATGGATTCGAACGCATACTACCGGGGCCCGACCGTATGTATCCCGATACGGATTTACCTCCGCTGGAAATTACCAGCGAACGCATCGAGCGCATTCGCCAGCAGGTGCCGGAACCGGTGTGGGTACGCGAAGAAAAGTACCGCAAAATGGGATTGCCGGAACATCTGGTGCAGCAGATTGCAGCTTCTCCCCGCGCTCCCATGTTCGAACGGCTAACCCAGCAGTTTGCCATTGCCCCGGTGCAAATTGCCCGGATGCTTTTCGAAAAAACCGTTTCCTGGCAGCGAGCCGGGCTTCCGGTGGAACAGATTAAGGAAAGTACCTGGAAGCAATTTTTTACTGCGGTGCAGCATCAGCCTGCTCTGCTGGAAGTGAGTGATGCCATTTTCGCGGCTTTGCTGGAAAATCCGGAAACGTCATTATCCACCATCCTGGAGCAATACCCTCCGGCAAATCCCGACCGGAAGGAAATTCAGCAGGACTTCCAGTCTGCTTTATCTAAAATGAAAAACAAAACCGAAATCCCGGAGAAATTGTACCGCTTTTCCATGCGTTATGTCATGGAAAAATGGCGGGGACGCGTACCGGGCGCTGTGATTTCCCGGGAGGTTCAAAATTTAATTTCCAGGTAAAACAGGTAATTTTACCTCTCTTTTTGAGGAAAGATGCTGGGGAAAAATGAAAAATGAAAAATGAAAAATGTAAAATGTAAAATGAGTATTGGCGTAGGTTTCATTCAAGAATATTTTTCGAGCGGAGTATCTGGATAATTAGAATGTGCTCTCTGGATTACAAAGATGAACATTCTTTAGGCAGGGTGAGAGGCCACGGAGTGGCCGACAGAATTTAGCCCATGGTCTTCAGCCATGGGAAAAGGAATTCACCCCCAACCCATTTCAGTCCCGGAGGGACGGCAGAAAAAACAGGAGAGAATTCATGAATGGAAATTACAAAGGATATCGAGATCCCGCACTGGCAGTTTTGAAAGAAAATAGGGTGCAGGTGTGGTCGGATGTGGAAATGCACACCACGCGCGGCGTGTTTAAAGGAATCATTCTACCACGCTCCGAAACTGCCGATGCCCGCCACATTGTACTTAAACTGCGGAACGGGTACAACATCGGTGTGGGAGTCGATACCATACAATTCATCAAAGAACTTGGACGAAAAGAGGCCCATTACAAAATTCCCGAAAAGGAATTTCCCTACGATCCGAAAAAGCCGCGGGTGAAATTACTGGGAACGGGTGGCACCATCGCCAGCCGATTGGATTACCGCACGGGGGCGGTGATTCCCGCCTTTTCGCCGGGCGAGTTGTACGGTTCGGTGCCGGAACTAGCCGATTATTGCAACCTGGAAACGGAAAAACTGTACGGTGTATTCAGCGAGAATATGGGACCCGAGCAGTGGATTGGAACCGCCGAAGCCATCGGGCGGGAAATCCGGAACGGAGTGCAGGGAATTGTTATCGGGCACGGAACGGATACCATGCACCACACCGCTGCGATTCTTTCCTTTATGGTGCAAAACTCCCCTGTACCTATTGTGATGGTCGGCTCGCAGCGCTCTTCCGATCGCCCTTCTTCCGATGCCGCTCTAAATCTGATCCATGCGGTTAAAACGGCGGCAGAGAGCGATATTGCCGAGACCATGGTCTGCATGTTTGGCCCTACTTCCGATCAGTACGGGTTGCTCCATCGCGGAACCCGCGTGCGCAAAATGCACTCCAGCTACCGCTCCACTTTTCGTACCATCAGCGATATTCCCCTGGCGATGGTAGATCGGCAAAAAATCACCCCCTTGCGCCAGGACTA
>JALXCH010000566.1 GCA_026991005.1 Calditrichia bacterium
CCCTATATACCCTATATACCCTATACACCCTATATACTTTATCCCCCCAATTCCCCTCCATCCCCCTCCCGAAGCGCATCCAGTGCTTTTTGCAGGGCGGAATGTTGCTGGTAAGGGATAAACCGGATTCCGTAAAGTTCCTGAAAGGCGCGAGTCACTTTGTCCGCCAGGTGCTCCGGGGAAACTCCCGGGCGATATTGCCACACGGTGGCGGTGTGCTCCCGCATGTATTCCCGCATGGCACGGCGTTTGGCTTCCGGCAGATGGAGTAAATCCACCAGATGCTCATGCGCCTGCCCCAGTAGCAGCGAGCCGTGCTGCAAAATTGCCCGTTCGTACACCCGCTGGGCACTTCCGATTAATTTCCGACCTTCGATTTCCACTTCGTACCGGGCAGAAGTGGCAAAGCACACCGGGGCACTATCCGTTTTGTAAAAAGTGCGGAAATCCGCCTGAGCCTGCTGAAACTCCGCGGGTACTCCCAGTTCCCGCAACGCCTTGACAAAAGGGAGGTGCACCAGCCGGTAAAACTCCTCCACCTGAACATCGCGGATGGGATACACCACGCTGTAGGTTAATTCCTCGGCGTGCAATACGGCGCGTCCTCCGGTGGGACGCCGCACCACCTGAATGCCTTCCTGCTGGCAGCGGGCTACATCCACATCCTCAATGTTTTGATGGTAACCCAGCGAGATGCAGTAAGGTTGCCAGGTGTAAAATCGGAGTAGGGGACGATCCAGCAACTTGCCCGTCTGGTGAACCAGGAAATCGTCCACCGCCATATTAAACGCACCGGAATAGGAAGAGCAGGGCCAGAGGTACCATTCTTTTTCAGCAAAATCAGCCACGAACGAATCCCCGATTGCTCCTTTCCACAAATTTTAGAATTTCCTGAATTTCCGGCAGAGGCTGGAGGGTTTGCTGAATCACTTCCACCGCTTCTTTTAAGGTGTAATGGGATTGGTAAATAATGCGATAGGCTCGCTTGATTTCCAGGATAGTTTCGTTACTGAATCCTCGCCGGGAGAGGCCAATGTAGTTGGTACCGCCGTACCGTGCGGGTTCGCCCATCACCCGGATGTACGGGGGCACATCTTTATTAATCCGTAAGCCGCCGCCCACAAAGGCGTGGGTTCCAATTTTGACGAATTGGTGAATTGCCGTTAAACCGCCTACCGAAGCAAAAGAATCGATTTCCACGTGTCCGCCCATGTTCACCGCATTGGCGATGATGACGTTGTCGCCAATGATGCAATCGTGCGCAATGTGAGCGTAGGTCATGATGAAACAGTTCTTGCCCACCACGGTTTTCCAGTGGTAGTCCGTCCCCCGATTGATGGTCACGTACTCCCGGATGGTGGTGCCATCGCCAATTTCTACGGTGGTTTTTTCTCCGGAATATTTTAAATCCTGAGGGGGACCGCCCAGCACGGTGTAGGGGCCCACGCGACAGTTCTTCCCCAGGCGGGTGCCTTCTTCCAGCACCACCCCGGTGTCGATGTGGGTCCCGTCGCCCACCACCACATCACCCCGAATTACGGCATAGGGGCCAATGGTGACTCCCTCTCCCAATTGTGCTTTATTATCCACTACGGCTGTGGGATGAATTTGTACCACATTTTCCTCCGGAAATTAGTCGGAAAGGCATTTCCCCGCGCTCGGTCGAAGAGCTTCCTCCCCGGTGAGTGCAGCTTACGAGGGAGGGTAGTCTTCCGGGAAAACGCTTCCCATTCCATTTCTCTTTTCGTTTATGAGTTACGATCGACGATGGCCGCCATCATTTCGGCTTCTGCCACCAGTTCGCCGTTTACAAACGCCTTCCCTTGCATCTTGACGCTGGTGCTGCGGCGTTTGATTAATTCCAGCTCGAACACCAACTGGGCACCGGGGAAAACCGGTTTGCGAAAACGTACTTTGTCCATCCCCATAAAATACACCAGCTTATCCTGCGGATTCTCTTCGCTGTTTAGCAGCATGATGCCCCCGGTTTGTGCCATAGCTTCCACAATCAGTACTCCCGGCATGATGGGATGCCCCGGGAAGTGCCCCTGGAAAAATTCCTCGTTCCCGGTCACGTTTTTGAGTCCCACAATGCGCTTGCCCGCTTCGAATTCGACTATGCGATCGACGAACAGGAAGGGATAGCGGTGGGGCAAGATGCGCTGGATGGCTTCGAAATCGAACACCACCCCTTTGCGGGAAACATTCTGGTATTTGCGGGTGAGTTGCTGCTTCTGGTAGAATTTGCGCAGGCGGCGGGCGAACTCCATGTTGCTTTTATGTCCCGGACGCCCGGCCAGAATTTGCCCCTTAATAGGGGCTCCCACCAGAAAAAGATCACCTAACAAATCCAGCACTTTGTGACGGGCCGGTTCGTTTTTGAAGCGCAACTGGGTATTGTTCAGGATGCCGTTCTCCCCTACAAAAATGTGATCGTGAATTTTCAGGGTTTCCCGGATTTTCTTTTCGTTTATCTCGTCCAGTTGTTTATCGCAAATAACCACTGCATTGTGCAGGTTCCCGCCTTTAATCAGATTTTGATCAATTAGGATTTCCACTTCGTGCAGGAAGCAAAAGGTGCGAGCGGGGGCAAATTCCGCTACAAATTCTTTCTCCAGAGAGAAAAGTCCGGAATGCTGACTGCCCAGAGCAGGATTTTTGTAGTCGATCATCACTGTGACCCGGAAATCGTCCAGAGGCAACGCCACCAGATCGATGCTTTTTTTCTCATCGTGGTAGTACATGGATTCTTCAATTACCAGATATTCCTTCGGTGCATCCTGCTCCACAATGCCCGCCTCCAGCAGGACGTTGACAAACGGCATGGCGCTGCCGTCCCCCACCGGTGGTTCGGGAGCATTTAATTCGATGCGCAGATTATCTATTTCCAGGCCAGCCACTGCGGCCAGAACGTGCTCTACGGTGTAGATGGTTACTCCATCCCGTTGCAGATTGGTTCCCCGCAAACTGTCAATACCGTTATCCGGTACCACATAATCCACCAGAGCGGGAATTTCCAGAGCCGGATTCACATCGGTACGCACGAATACCACACCGTGGTTTTCCGGAGCCGGCCGAAAGGTAATGGTGGAAGGGGCGCCGGTGTGCAACCCCGTACCGGTGTAAGAAGATGGTTGCTTGATGGTGCGTTGTTTCTTCTCCATAAACTCAGTATCCCCTGCGTTAATTCTCATCCCCAAATTGTATGAATTGTGCTAAAATCTGCACAAAGATAATAAAGATAATAAATTTCCCTGAAAAATGAAAATAGCAATTTTTTCACGGGGAAAAACAATGCCAGCTTGACAAAATAGGGGTGGGATTTTATATTTTTTTAAATGAAAAATGCCCCAGGTGCTAAAAATTTTAGAATATATAGAATAAGGAGGATAATTTACCAAAATTCCGAAAGTAAGAAAAAACTCCTCCAATGAAACATTTCGTCCTGCTTGCATGGGATGATTCGTTCTGATTGTGCTGGAGAGATGCTTTTACTGTTTACACAGAAGAATCCTCGCCTTGCTAAAGC
>JALXCH010000567.1 GCA_026991005.1 Calditrichia bacterium
AAAAGGACGGTTACAATGCCAATTGCCACAATGCTATTGTAACGGTTTTTCACCGAAGCGGCAATTTGAATTCCCCGGATAAAGAAAAGAGCAAAAAGCACAATTCCCAGCATCACACCGCGAAAGCCAAATTCTTCCCCGATAACGGCGTAAATAAAATCGGTATGCTGTTCCGGTAAAAAACGAAGTTGGGTCTGGGAACCCTGCATAAATCCCTTTCCGGTGAGGCCACCCGAACCAATTGCAACCTTCGATTGAATGATTTGATAGCCACTCCCCCGGGGATCGGATTCCGGATCCAGAAACACGATAATTCGATTGCGCTGGTAAGGTTTCAAATGATTCCAGAGGGCGGGGGTGGTTAATCCCACCACCACATTCAAAATAAGGACAAAAATAATCAACATGCGCGAGCGGCGGGAATACAACAGGAAGAAAAGGAGTACAATCATAATGGTTAGAAAGGCATAGAAATTAAAGGAGGCAAAAATCATCACAAATGGAATGACAATGAGGGTGAGGTTTACCCCTTTTAATCCGGCCCAGTAAAACATGGGGAGGGTCATGGCAGCAAAGACCATTGCCGTGCCCAGGTCCGGTTGTTTAGCAATGAGTACAAAAGGAATCAGAGGAAACAGAGCGGCAAGCACAAAAGGTTTTAGTTCGTTCAGGTTTCTTTCTTCGCGGGAGATATACCGTGCCAACGCCAGGATGGTAGCCAATTTAGCCATTTCCGAGGGCTGTAACAGCAGCGGACCAATGCGCAGCCAGCGGGTGGCTCCGTACCCCATTCGACCAAAAAAGAATATCAGAATTAACAGCACAATGCTTAATCCGTAGAGCAGATACGAGAATTCGTAAATCCAGCGGGGAGGGAGTACATAGATAAAAGCCATCAATCCGAGGCCTAAAATTGTCCAGATTAGTTGTTTCACAAAGTAGTTGGTCCCACTCCCCTGCGCCATCACCGTGTGGGAAGAAGAGTACAGAGCAACCAGCCCCAGGGTGATTAATCCCAGCACCGAGAACAGCAGCAAAAGGTCAATTTTTTTAGACAACCCGCTCATCATTCATTCTCCACGGTTGTCGAATCATTTTGTTGTTGATTTGCCACTCGCAGGGAATCCTGCTTGCGCCGCTGGGCAGCCAACCATTGCTCAATCCGGTAATCATACTTTCCCTGATAATAAAAATAGCGTTTCATATAAGCTCCGGCAATGGGTGCAGCTACTCCGCCCCCGGATCCTCCGTTTTCGACCAGTACCGCGATGGCAATTTCGGGATGTTCGAAGGGAGCAAATCCGATGAACCAGGCGTGAGATTTTCCGTGGGGGTTTTGCGCCGTGCCGGTTTTTCCCGCTACCGGTATCCCATAAATCCCTGCCCGCCAGCCGGTTCCTCCATCCACCACTTCGCGCATTCCCCGCAGAACAATCCGGTAAACAGTGGAATCGATTCCCTCAATCACCTCTTTTTGAGGCGTGATATAGGTTATTTTTCTGGTAACGGGATCGTACAGTTTCAGCCCCAGATGGGGATGCATCAAGATGCCGCGGTTTGCCAGCACCGAAACAAATTGTGCCATTTGCAGCGGTGTAACCAGCAGCTCTCCCTGCCCGATAGCCAGATTTGCCAGCATGCCCCGCGTCCATTTTCCCTTTCCGTACACTTTTTCGTACCACTGTCGGCTGGGAACCAGCCCGGGATTTTCGTTGGTAAGTTCCACACCTGTTTTCTCTCCGAAATGAAACATGCGGCTGTATTTGTGCCACACGTCGATGCCAATGAGTAAACCCAGTTTGTAAAAATAGACGTTACAGGAATTTTTAATCGCGTGAATCAGATCCTGCTGTCCGTGGCCATCCGGTTTCCAGCATCGGATGATGCGCCGGCCTAATTTGAAATAGCCGGGACAATTCGCCGTCCAGGCCGGGGTAATGATGTGCTCGTTTAACGCTGCAATGGCAGCCACCAGTTTGTAAGTAGAACCGGGAGGATAACTACTCTGGTACGCCCTGTCGTATAACGGATGATGGGGATCGTTCAGCAATTTGTTCCAGACATCCCGGGGAACGACACCGGTAAAATAGCTCAAATCATAATCCGGTTTGGAGAGTAAGGTAAGAACATCTCCCGTGCGGGGATCGATAGCCACCAGGGCGCCGCGCTTGCCCTCCATCAGGGTGTCCGCATACGCCTGCAAGCGCAGGTCAATCGTCAGATACAGCTGCTCTCCCGGGTACGGTTTCGAATTCTGGGCATCACTGACCTCTTCCACCACCCGACCCAGCGCATCCACTTTCACAAATTGCACTCCCTTCCGTCCCCGCAGCTCCCGGTCGTAACGCCGTTCGATGGCCTTTTTCCCCACCACATCCCCCGGCTCTAGTTCCGGGAATTGCTCCAGTTCCCGTTCATCCACCTCCCCCAGGGTTCCCAGCAGATGTGCCAGTCCCGAATGCCGGGTGTAGTGCCGTTTGGGTTCCGGGCGCCACTCCACTCCCGGCAAATCCAGAATGTTCTCCTGAATCCAGGTAAGCGTTTCCATATCCACCTGGCGGATAATTTTCACCGGCTGGAAACGCCCGGACTGGCGTAATTTCTTGCGAATCTCCTGCTCAGAAAGCCCACTTAACCGGGAGATAACCTGAATGGTGTGGTCATTTACTTCCGAAGGAACCAGATATAGCGAAAACGCCGGACGATTATCCACAATAAGCCGCCCGTTTCTATCGTAAATATTCCCCCGAACCGGCATGCGGGTAATCATGCGAATACTATTCTGCAGGCTTTTCCGGGAATAAATGGAAGACCGCGAAATCTGAATCCGAAAAAAGCCGATAGTAAGAATCAGGAAAAGTACCAGAACTGCCCCGATAAACACATTTTTTTTATAATCCAGGGATGAGAACTGCATCAGTAACGTACCCAGGTTTCAATCAAATAATACAAAAAGCCCCCAATAAGTACGGTGTACATCACATTGGGAATGGTATAGAGGAAAATAAGCGATTGAAAAGAGAAATTCTCTCCCAGTGTGTAAAGAAAGAAGTAAATCAGGTCGTGCATCAAACCGCTAATCAGCAGGGTTAGGAAAAATTCGGTGCGTGGAGAGAAGCGCCCTTTTAGCGAACCCGCCAGTGCTCCGGCAATGGTCTTTGAGAGAGCACCCAGCCCGATAAAATGCGTACTGATGGAGTCCTGAACCAGCCCCACAATAAATCCCGCCGTCATTCCCTGATTGGGACCAAAGCGCAGGGCAAATGCCACCAGCAGGATAAGCACCAGATCCGGGCTCCAGGAAAAAATCCGCAAATAATTCACCACCGTCGCCTGCAACAGTATGGCGATGAAAAAAAAGAGGGTGTACCGTAAATAAATATTGTTTACCACGGGCTCACTCTACCTGTTGACTGTCCGGTTTTACCAGCACAAACACCTGTTCCAGATTGTTAAAGTTCACCGCTGGTTTCACTTTTATTTCTTTAAAAAGTTCGTACTCGTTTTGTTTAACCTCCGCAACAAT
>JALXCH010000568.1 GCA_026991005.1 Calditrichia bacterium
AACCAAAGAGTATAACTCTTTGGACGGGAGATTTTTCCCCCTTTTGGCTTTGAAGTAAATAAGTTGTCTAAAACATAGAAATTCTCTTATTATGATAAAAAATTAAGAATAGCATCGGGAATTTCTGCAGAATTTGTTAATTGGATACCTCTGAAGTTAAATCTGCCACTTTTTTGTATTTAAAATAAACTTCTTCCCGAGAATCCATTCGAAAAAAGCATTACATGGGAATATTTTCTTTACCCAAATAACTCGTACAGATTCTGTGAATTTGGAGAACTGCAACAGGCGTTATAAAGGTGTAAATGGCGCAGAAGTTTTTAATAATTGTGGAATAAAGAACTTAATCCCGGCATCCGAATTGCTCCCTTTGGAAAGTGCACCGAGCACCACGAAAAAATGTACAAATGAATACAGCAAATCTGATTTAAAATCGCCTCTGTTTTTCACTGTGCATCAACTGGTAGTTTGAGGGTCAGGAAAAATAACTCAAAAGTTAGAAACCAACATATATATCTGGCTCATGCTCGAACGAAAGATGGAATATCTGGCTTCCCATGAGTTGCGGCAGGATGCTCTGCAATTATTTGCACTTCGCACCGAAATTGTTTGCAAACCGGGATTTTTATTTCATCAGTTAATGGAAAATCGTTGTGCTCGTTGCGTTTTTTATGGAACTGTCTTCTGAAATCTCAAATATTTATCATCCGGAATTTCCAGCGCATTATTTCTGCTTCATTCGCAGGGTACGCAATCGGTTGATGGCTGCTCCGATTTCGAAGCGGCGGGGACGGGCAAAATTACCGGGATGCCGCTCGCCCCTGCGAAACGGATCCAGCGCATCCACTCCCTGGTCATCCAGATACACCTCCAATTCATCCAATATCCGGGATAAGGAACGCTGCCCGTCCATCCACAAACGGCTGGCCAGGTGAATGGCATAACCAATCGCCCGGGTCTGGCTGACATCCACCAGTTGCTCCAGGTAGCGTAAATCGATCGGTGTGGTTCCAAACAGAATCGTTTCCAGTCCTTTGGCATCAATTTTCACTTCTCGTTTTCCCCGGGAGGGATCGAAACTCCCCGCCACCGGGATGCGCTCCGTTACCTGACGAAAAGGTTCCGGAACTTCCTGCTGGCGATGGGTAATGTATTGGCGACTAATCTGGCGCGCCTGCTCGGTTACTTCCCGGGGCAAATATTCCTTCATCATAATCACCGTATCGGCCACATCGAAATAATCTCCGCTTCCTCCCATCACCAATATGGTGGAGACGCCGAAATTCCGGTACAACTCCCGCACCCGATCCAGAAACGGGGTAATCGGCTCGTCCTCTCGATGTACCAATGCTTGCATACGGGCATCGCGAATCATAAAGTTTGTCGCGGAGGTGTCCTCGTCAATCAGCAGGAGTTGCGCTCCCATTTCCAGCGCTTCCAGAATATTGGCTGCCTGGCTGGTGCTGCCACTGGCATCATCCGTGGTAAAACGGGTAACATCCCCTCTCCGGGGTAAATATTGAATAAAAGGGCGCAAATTCACATTGGTGACCCGTCGCCCGTCCTCGGCACGGATTTTAACCGCAGCGGGATTCGTCACCACATACTCCCGGCCATCTCCGGGAACATGAGGATACACCCCCAGTTCCAGCGCTTCCAGCAACGTGGATTTACCATGGTAGCCGCCACCGACAATCAGGGTAATTCCTGCCGGAATCCCCATTCCGGAAATGGTTTCGCCGTAAGGTGCCACGGGATTTTTCAAGGGCAGGGTTACCCGTAGCGATTCCGGAGAACGAAACGCCACCGCCTGTTCCGCAGCCATGGGACGATCGCTGATGCCACTCTCCCGGGGTAAAATCGCTCCATCTGCTACAAACGCCACCAGATTCTGTTGTTTTAACTGAAGTTGTAAATGATGGTGGTTCTCCACACAATCCACAAACTGGCGAGCTTCGGATATGGACAGGTTGCGTGCCTGCAAGGATTTTTCGGCCAATTGGGGAAGATACTCGCACAGGAGTCGCCGCGCCTGATGTCCTAACACCGTCCTCCCTGCCGCCGGGAGTCCCACCTCCAACCGGGCTTCCACCCAATCTGCAGTGAGGCGTACCGCCGTACGCTCCAGCACCTCCTGTCCTCCTGCATCGATGCGTACCACCCCGCTTTTACCGCTTCCCCTAACATCCTTAACAATCCTCGCAATATTCTGCCGTACCTGGCGCGCCAGAAAATCCTCCAGCGCAATTCGCCGCACCCGATTGCCAAATAAATCCGCTGGCAGTTGAGCCACTGACATGGGAAGACGTATCCGCACCTTAGAAGGGGCAGCAAACGGATCGCCCTGCACGTGATCGATGTACAGCCGCATCCAGCCCCAATTGTATTCCCCCTGAATCTCTTTGTACGCTTTGTAGCCTCGCCCGTCGATACGGCGCAATAAATTCTCCAGCACCGTTTTCATCGTCTCACTCCATTATTTTCCCTTCACAATTGGTAGTAAATGAAGGAAAAATCGAAGAAAGAAGAAAGGAAAATTTACATTTTTATGGTGAGTTTTTAGCAGACTAAGACAACGGTATGGGTCACTTTCCGAAGCGATCGTCCAGAAAAAAGCCCTGAGCCCGGATTTTAACACAGTACGCCGCGACCAGCGTTTATCTTTTAATCCGATGAAAATTTGTTGAAGGAATGCTAAATGTGAGTTTTTCGGTAACAATGCAAACCAACGCCACCCGGTTACCTTCAGGAGTCCTTCTCAATTTCCAGAGCCAGAATGGTGACATCATCTTCAAAATTCTCACCTTTTTTCCACTGAAACAGCTCCAGAGTGATGGCCTGTACCGCCTCTTCCAGGGAGCGATTCTGCCATTCTTCCATGACACGCTGCAAGCGCGAAATGCCGAATTCCTCCTGAGCTTCATTTTTCGCTTCCACCACCCCGTCCGAATATAGCACCAATCGATTACCCGGTTTCAGCTGAAGCGTTTGTTCTTCATAAGAATAATCTTCCAGAATGCCGACTGGCAGCGAGGCTGTTTCCAGCACCTCGGTTTTTCCATTGCCGTTCAGTAAAATCATTCCCGGATGTCCTGCAGACGTAAATCGAAATGTTTTATCCGGGATGTTTAAAATTCCATAAAGTATTGTAAAGAACTGACCGGTATTTAATTCCAGGGGAAATTGTTTATTTAAACGCTCGACCACCTGAGCTGGTGGAGTAATCACGAACTCTCCCGTCTCATCAGAAAAATCCAGCAACAAACCGGATTGGAGATGAGAGGGAGACAGTAAGTAACTCAATGTTACCGAACGTAACGCAGCAGCCACTCCGTGCCCACTCACATCCAGGACATAAATCCCCAGATGGTTCTCGTCCAATTTGAATACGTTAAATGTATCTCCGGCCAGTTCATCACACGGTTTGAAAAACCATTTCAGGTTCACTCCCGGTACATCCGGTGCAGCTTTAGGAAGTAACGATTGCTGGATTTCCGCTGCCATGCGCAAGTCGT
>JALXCH010000569.1 GCA_026991005.1 Calditrichia bacterium
TATGGATTGCTGGAACTGCTGCGAGCTGTGAACGATGGTGAGTTCAATTTTGTGGAATATGTGAAAGAGTACGGGGAACGCGCCCGGGTGATGAAGAAATTGTTTACCGAAAATGGGTTTCGCATTGTGTACGACCGCGACGAAGATGAACCCATCGCCGATGGATTCTATTTTACCATTTCCTATCCCGGATTTACGGGAGTGGAATTGGTGGAGGAATTGCTGTTTTACGGCATCAGTGCCATCTCTCTGGTAACCACAGGCAGCGATCGACACGAAGGAGTACGTGCCTGTGTATCGCTTACCGGGAAGGACGAATTTCCCATTCTGGAGGAACGATTAAAGCGTTTTAAACGGGATCACGATGCCGGATTTCGAGCCATCGACGCTTTCTAAATTATTGGAAAGAATGAAAGAGAATCTTCTTTAGCGGTTGATTTAAGTCAAACGATATATTATTTTTGCCCTGCTTTTGAAGAAAGGGTGGGAATAATCTCCTTTGAAAGAGAACGGATTATCAGGCCTGGATCATGAGTACTGGATGGAGATGGCGTTTCGCGAAGCGGAGAAAGCTTACGAAAAAGGAGAAGTTCCCATCGGAGCAGTGGTGGTCTATGAAAATCGGATTATTGGACGCGGACATAATTTGACCGAGACGTTGCAGGATCCCACCGCCCATGCAGAAATGATTGCCATTACTGCGGCAGCGGAGTATCTGGGATCCCGGCGGTTGTTGAACACAGCGTTGTACGTGACTCTGGAACCGTGTGCCATGTGTGCTGGTGCCATTGTTCTAGCACGGATTCCCTTGCTGGTATTTGGTGCCAGCGATCCCAAAGCGGGTGCTTGCGGTACCCTGTACAATATTGTCAGTGATGTGCGGTTAAATCATCGAGCGCAGGTAATTCGAGGTGTTCTGGAAAACAAATGTTCGCTGATATTATCCGATTTTTTCCGTAAACTGCGAGAAACGAATTAGCGATAGAAATTTTTTCCTGGAGAGGTGCCGGAGTGGTTGAACGGGCACGACTGGAAATCGTGTGAACCCCTACCGGGGTTCCGAGGGTTCGAATCCCTCCCTCTCCGCCAGAACAAAGTGAGAAGTAAAATGTTTGTGGAAACTTTTTCTTCTCACTTTTTGTTTCTATGAGTAAGCAACGGAGGGCTAGTCCTAATTGGTAAGGCGGCGGTCTTGAAAACCGCTGGGCATTTGCCCTTGGGGGTTCGAGTCCCTCGCCCTCCGCTAGAACAGAGTGAGAAGTAAACCGTTTGTGGAAATTTTTTCTTCTCACTTTTTGTTTTTATGGATAAGCAACGGAGGGCTAGTCCTAATTGGTAAGGCGGATGTCTTGTTCTGAAGGAATCCATTTGTATTACGCTACCATGTCCTTTTATTTTTTTCAAATCATGTACTCAAATTCCGGAAGAACCATTTTTATTATAGCCACGAGCTTGAGCTCGTGGATCTCAGAATCCACCTCAATAAATCAGGCTTTAGCCTAAAATGGGGCTAAAGCCCAATTTGTAGTGGGGTGTATAAATTCCCCGAGCTAGAAGCTCGGGGCTATATTTCACTTTGAATGATAATGAATAAATATTCTGTTGACATAGCATTTTCACACAGCCTCTGGAATTTATGGGCTAGGTGCAGGCCGTGCATGGCAGAATGGCTTTTCCCCAGGGCTGCGGGCTTGATTACCCCTGTGTGAACGCGTTATGCTCCTCGTAAATGTAAAAATGAATTTTAACGATCCGGTGAAACCCCTCTTAACGCGACGGGAGGTCAAATTTGGAAAAAAGACCCAGAAAGGGGCACATTTAGATAGCCCAGGGCGAAGCCGTGGGTATGGGTACGCTAACATATAATTTAAAGCTCCAAAGGAGCGACACAATTTTTCACGGCACCTCTTGCGCACCATTTGCCAACATCGCGAATTACAAAAAATCAACCTCAATTTAAGAGATTCTTCGCTCCGCTAACGCTCCGCTTAGAATGACAGGGACGGTTTTGCTGTGTCATTCTGAACCCCGCCGCAGGCGGTGTGAAGAATCTCACATTTGAAATGAAAAATTGGAAATTTAAAACGAAATCCTTAGCGAACTTCGCGCCTCCGTTGCGCCCTTTGCGGTTAAATAAAATCAACCGCAAAGGGCGCAGGGAAAGCCAAAGGGTTGTAATGAAATGGGGATATGCAGGAAAATTACAACATAACATCCCATTCATCCCGTCCCTCCTGGGACGGTAAAATTTTGGTATGAGTATTTATTCCGCTCTTTTTCTCCGGATAAATATTTTTGTAACTTTCATTCCCCTATCTCCGTTTGTAATATTTAATGTTTTGGGCAGAATAAAACAAATATCCTGCACCTGACCATCCGGTAAAAACATATCAAATACCGGATGTGTTTTTTTTAAAGAAAAAGATTCAATCATATTCTGGAATGGAGGCGTTATGAAGAAATTTTTATTCTTGTTCATGGTGGTTATTCTGATGAGTGCCCTTCTTTTCTCCTGTGGCAAGCGTCAGGTTGCCTTTCAGGTACCGGTGGAATACCACAAACTAAATAACGGTTTAAAAGTGGTACTTTCTCCGGATCATACTGCCCCTATTGTGATTGTGGCAGTTTATTACAATATAGGTTTCCGTATTGAACCCAAAAACCGCACCGGCTTTGCCCATCTCTTTGAACACATGATGTTTCAGGGGTCTAAAAATCTGGGTAAAATGGAGTTCATCCGACTGGTGCAAAAAAATGGTGGGGTGCTGAACGGTTCCACCCGGTTCGATTTCACCAATTATTTCGAGATTGTACCGGCACATAAACTGGAAACTATGCTCTGGGCAGAAGCCGACCGGATGCGCGGATTGAAAATCACACAGAAAAATTTAACCAACCAGCAGGGTGTGGTTATCAATGAAGTTAAAGTCAATGTCCTGAACCGTCCCTATGGTGGCTTCCCCTGGCTGTATATCCCCCAGTACGCCAACGAAAATTGGTACAATGCGCATAATTTTTATGGAGATTTAAGCGACATTGAAGCAGCCACCCTGGAAGATGTAAAAAAGTTTTTCGATACCTATTATGCGCCCAATAATGCGGCACTGGTTATTGTGGGTGATTTCGATCCTTCCGAAGCATTGCAGCTGGTAAAAAAATATTTTGGAGACATTCCGCCTGCGCAGGTTCCCGAGCGTCCGGATGTGAGCGAACCGCGACAGGAAAAACAAAAACGTTTCGTGAAGGAGGATAAACTGGCCAATCGTCCCGCGATGGCTATTGCCTACCACATGCCGGAACGGAATACACCGGAATATTTTGCCATGGGAATAATTGACCAGATTCTGCTGCAAGGCGAAGATAGCTGGTTGTATCAGGAAATGGTGCAAAAGCGCGGTCTTACCGGTGGGGTGAATGGGGGAATCAATTTGCTGGGAAACATGTTCAATTATAACGGCCCGGCATTGTGGACAACTTATTTCTTCTACGACGATTTTAACAAATCGGACAC
>JALXCH010000570.1 GCA_026991005.1 Calditrichia bacterium
TAGGTAACCTCTGTTGTAAATGTTTTAGTGAAAAGACCAGCTTACATTATCTCAGTAATATTTCATAAATGGGAGGTGATAGTGAATAATAAATTTAAAAATTCTTAATTTCAGAAATTTTTCGTTATATTGAATTTACAAACTTAAATTTAAACTAACTATCAGCAGAATCGTTGGAATGTTTTTAGTTCCCATCGATTAATAAATAAAAAAAATGTGGAAAATTTTTGTTTTAAACTGCCAACATTAAACGGATGTATTTAATGTTTTCATTTAAAATAAGTTGTTTAATCTGGTAATGGTAAATATCGCTATAATTACCAAACGTTCACTTCTTGCGAATTAAATGAAAAAACTATTTTTTTAAGAAAAAAAAAAGTGTATCTTATCGCCATTCAAAATGGTATCCAAGAAATTTTATGTTAATAAGTCAATTAAAAATGCTTCATTATAGGAAGGTTATTTTTTATTTTATCCTTATTTTCCTAATTATTTCTTCGAGCATACATTTTGGATATGCTGGCAAACATCATTTGCCCGATTATCGAGCATTCGCAATATATACCCGTGTTCCTCCCAAAATTGATGGTAAAGTAGACAAAGTATGGTTACGAGCTCCCCAACAACGCGGTTTTACTCAACAAATCCCGGTGGAAGGAATTCCTGCCAGCGAAGATACCAGATTTTATGTCCTTTACGATGAACATCATATTTATTTTCTGTTCATAATGCTTGATTCGGATCCCCGGTCTATTCCTGCCCGATTGTTTGAACGGGATCAGGATTTTTATCCCGATGACTGCATCAATTTTTATCTGGATACTTATTGGGATCGGCGGAAGGCTTACTTTTTTTCTACGAATGCCCGTGGTGTGGAACGAGATGGGCTAATTAGCGAGAACGGTGATAAAATCGATATGAGCTGGGATGGAATCTTTCAGGTGGAATCCCGAATTACTCGATTTGGCTGGATTGCCGAATTTTCTATTCCTTTGAAAACTCTCCGGTTTGATGATGACAAGCGTTACCAGGTTTGGGGATTTAATGTGTGGCGTGTGCGCAAGAAAGACCGTGAGATTTCTTCCTGGGCACCGGTGAGTCAAGATTTTCAGATGTATCGGCTGGATAGGGGAGGCGTACTCATTGGGATGAAACGCATCCAGAGTGGCATTAATTTGAATCTGTTACCATATGTGACTGCTCGTTCTCAAAATTTGAATGATGAAAATAAAAAACAGGAATTCAAAGGGGGGCTGGATTTAAAATACGGAATTAATACGGATTTGACACTGGATCTTACGTTAAATCCCGATTTTGGGCAGGTGGAAATTGATGAAGAACAAATCAACCTGGATAAACGCTTTGAAGTTCAGCTACCGGAGAAACGACCATTTTTTCTGGAAAATACCAATCTTTTCCAGACTCCGTTTTACCAGTTATTTTATAGTCGGCGTATAGGTGCCGCCAGCGATATTAAAGGTGGGGGTAAACTTACCGGTAAAATTGGTCCATATTCTGTGGGATTACTGGGGGTATCCACGGGTAATTGGGGAGGAGGCAGCGAAACATCAACCGAGGAATTTTTTACCGTAGCGCGGGTGCAACGGGATATTTTTCATAGTTCCAATCTGGGAATGATGTTCGTGGATCGGGAAGCAAATTTTGGCCGGGAAAACGCTCACTTCAGCCGGGCCATGGATATGGATTGGGCATTGCATTCCGGGCAGTTTTACAGTTTTGGCCAAATGGTTTATTCAGTACATGATAATTATGAAAAAGACGGAATGGGATTATTTTTGGAAGGAGGTTATTACGGGCGAATTTTCCGCTTCGATTTAAACATACATTCCTATTCCCCCAAATTCGATATCGATAGTACAGGATATTTTGAGAAAATTCCCGATAAAGGTCGAACACAGGTGGCGTTTTATTCCGATATGCACCCCTATGTAAACTATGGCATCATTCGTCAATGGGGAGTAAGTGTAACACCTACCGTTTTTCAGGATTCCGATGAATCAATGCCTGCAATGGGGGTCCAATCATCTATCTGGGCAACTACGCAAAAGGAATCGCAACTTCGGTTGGGATTTTCGCGATATCGAGATGTGGAAACTTATTTTTTAAATCAATATATCAGTTCTCCCCTGGAGGAATATGTGTATTGGGGTACCGATTTATTTGCGGAAATAACTACGGATCCGGGACGTCCCATCTCCCTCTATTTAAAAGGAAATTACGATTCTCAATATTATTTTCAGCTTCATAATTCCGGATATAACATTGGAGTCGAAACGAAATTGCGGTTACGTCCCAGTTCAAATATGCATCTGGAATTGGGATATAAACAAACGCGCTTTCTGGATAAAGAAAAAAATCAGATCGACAAACAATTGATTGGACAATCGGATATCCGCATTTTCACCTTACGAGGGCGCTATCTTTTTACCAAAAATGTGTTTACCCGCTTGTTTTATCAGTTTACCAACGGGGCAGAGCAACCTTATTGGAGTATGAATAACAACACATTTCAGTTGCAATATCAGGTGTGGGACCGAATGAGTGCCAATCTGCTGTTTGGCTGGCGTTATTTACCGGGTAGTACTTTATATTTGGTTTATACGGAAGAGTGGGATCGTTTTCCAGGAGAAAAATTTAAATCGGGAAACCGGATTCTATTTTTTAAGCTTTCTTACTGGTGGGGATTTTAATGGAGCTTCGGCAATTTCAACCGAGAGAAAGCCTCCCCGAAAATTTAAAAATTGAACATTCCATCTGGCAATTCGGTAAAAAACGGATTGCAGGTGTAGATGAGGCGGGACGCGGGCCTTTAGCCGGACCAGTAGTCGCTGCTGCTGTGATTTTTCCACCATATTTTTATATTCCGGAAGTTAAAGATTCCAAAAAATTAACCCCCAGAAAGCGTGAAGAACTTTACGCGCTTATTCAAGAACATGCGATAGCTTACGGAATAGGTCTGGTTACTCCGGAAGAGATAGACCGCATCAACATTCGGCAGGCTACATTTAAAGCCATGCGCATGGCTATTGGGCAACTTGCTCTATCGCCCGATTATATTTTATTTGATGGCTATGAACTTCCCGAAAAAATTTTCCCTCAAGAAGCTATTATCCACGGAGATGCTCTTTCTTTTACCATTGCGGCTGCATCGATTCTGGCAAAAGTGTACCGCGACCGGTTAATGATAGAGTACGATAAACAATTCCCCCAATACGGATTTGCCCGCCATAAAGGATACGGTACTGCCCAACATCGGGAGGCTGTTAGAAAGTTCGGACCTTCTCCCATCCACCGAAAAAGTTTTTTAAAGAAAATTCTAAACAATCCAGAAAAATAAATCGTGCACAAAATTTCTCTTAGCCCAAGTTGAACAACGATAAGAGCTAAGTTATATATTATCAGTATGTTATGAATTTTGTATTCCCACTACAATATTATATTTTGTCCATCTTTCGTCCCAATGGGCGAACGGGTATTTTCAATATTT
>JALXCH010000571.1 GCA_026991005.1 Calditrichia bacterium
CTATGCATAATAATTCTGTCAAACGTGCTTTTCAAATTCTGGAAACGTTTACCGTCGATTCACCTCTGCAGGGAGTGACTGAAATCAGTCGTAAAACCGGTTTAAATAAAGCGACTGTTTTTCGTTTCTTAAAATCCCTGGAAGAAATCGGAATAATTTGTCGGGATCAAAAAACGGGTTATTACAAATTGGGACTCCGGCTGTTCGAATTGGGGTATCGGGTTCCCATCAGGGATAATGTGATCCAGCAAATGCACCCAATTCTGGAACAACTGGTAGAAAAAATAAAAATGACGGTTCATCTGGCCACTTTGCGTGAAGACGAGGTACTGTATATTGATAAAATTCGCTGCCGTAAAAGTTTACAAATCAATACCCATATTGGTGCTCGTTATCCTGCCTATTGCACTGCTCTTGGAAAAAGCATGTTAGCCCACCTGCCAGAAAAAGAACTTGATTCGTTGTTACGCCGCCAGAAATTACTCGCCCTTACCAAAAATTCCATTACCGACCCGGATCTTCTAAAGGTAGAGTTACAGAAAACCCGAGAGAGAGGCTACGCCGTGGATAATGAGGAATTCGAAGAAGGTTTGCGATGCGTGGCTGTTCCTATTCTGGGATACGATAAACGTCCTCTGGTTGCCATAAGTGTCTCGGGAGCATTGTCTCAGGTTTCGGAAGAAACCATTCCCCTTCAGGTAAAATTATTGAAAGAAGCTGCCGAAAAAATACAGAAACAATTATACGACAACAAAATGACACTTCGTGATTTTATTTAGGCAGAATGTGTCCTTAAGAAAATTAGGGCACAAAATTTTAAAAAAGAAGGGGAGGCCTTATGAAAATCAGATTGGTTGTTGTTGGTTTTGGCACTGTTGGGCAGGGATTTACCGGGTTACTCCTCCAGAAAGAAAAAATTCTCCGAGAACAGTACAATCTGGAACCAGTGGTAGTAGCCATTTCTGATGTGAAATATGGAGTGGCTGTGGATGCGGGAGGCCTGGAGCTTTCTCAAGTTTTACAAGCAGCAACGTCCGGGCTGAAATTTGAAGCAATGGGAATTCCGGTACAGGAGATATCTTCTGATGAAGTGCTGGAACAGGTGGAGTATGATGTTCTGGTGGAATTAACACCTACTAACCTGGACACCGGGGAACCGGCATTAAGTTTTATCCGTCAGGCACTGGAAACAGGACATCACGCTATTACCACAAACAAAGGTCCCTGTGCTCTTCATCTAACCGATTTATTAGAAATTGCGCGAAAAAAGAATGTTCATTTTCGCTACGAAGGAACTGTTCTGGCTGGTACTCCTTTATTGAATCTGGTAGAAAATGGATTGGCTGGACTGGAAATTCATAAGGTTGAAGGCATCGTGAATGGTACCTGCAATTACATTCTTACCCAAATGGAGCAAGGAATGGGGTATCAGGAAGCTTTACGGAAAGCGCAGGAACTGGGTTATGCTGAGGCAAATCCTGAAGCAGATGTGGAAGGATGGGATGCAGTGGCGAAAGTGATGATCCTCTCGCAGGCTCTATTTCATCACAAAATTGGCAAAGATGAGGTGGAACGAGAGGGAATTACATCCATTTCACCAGCCGATGTGGAGGCAGCGCAGAATGCTCGAGAAAGCTGGAAGCTGATTGCGTCCCTGGAGAAGCAGGGGGAAAAGATTATAGCCTCCGTGAAGCCTCAGCGTGTTCCTCATTCTCATCCCCTGGCTGGTGTAAAAGGGGCGACTAATGCTGTGACGTTAACCACGGATTATTTACACCAGGTTACCATCGTGGGGCCCGGTGCCGGTAAACACGAAACAGGATATGCGGTGCTGAACGATCTAATTTCCATTCACAAAAAAATCGCTTAAAAAAAGGAGAAGCACCATGAAGATGCTTATTGGAAATGAATGGATAGATAAGCCAGAAAAAATCGAAGTCCGTAATCCGTTTGATAATGAGGTGATAGACACGGTACCTCGCGCCACGCCGGAAGATGTGCTTCGGGCAATTGAGATGGCGGAAGAAGGGTACCAAATTAGCCGAAAACTTCCGGTGCACGAGCGCATCCGTATTTTAAACCGGGCAGCGGTGTTGATTGAGGAGCGCCACGAAGAATTTGCCCGCACTATTGCTACGGAAGGGAGTAAAACCATTCGGGAAGCACGGAAAGAAGTGACTCGATGTATCAATACCATCCAGATATCCGCTGAAGAAGCCCGCCGGATTGTGGGCGAAACCATCCCTTTTGATAATATGCCCGGCTCCGAAAACCGAGTGGGCTATTATTATCGTTTCCCGATTGGAATTATTGTGGCGATAACCCCGTTTAACGACCCGCTTAATCTGGTAGCACACAAGCTGGGTCCGGCCATTGCCGGTGGAAACTCGGTGGTGCTTAAACCAGCTACGGTAACCCCGCTATCGGCGCTGAAATTGGGTGAGGTTTTGCTGGAGGCTGGTCTGCCCTACAAAGTGCTCAATATCGTTACAGGTTATGGATCAGAATTGAGTGATGCACTGGTCACCGATGAGCGGATACGGATGATCACCTTTACCGGAGGATACGAGGCGGGGATGGAGATTGTCCGGAAAGCGGGATTGAAAAAAATTGGGATGGAACTGGGGTCCAATTCACCGGTCATTGTGTGTAAGGATGCCGACATCGACCAGGCGGTGGAACTCACCGTTTCCGGAGCATTCTGGGCAGTAGGACAAAACTGCCTGGGGGTACAGCGCGTGTTTATCGAAAAGGAAATTTACGAGGAATTCGAACAAAAATTTGCTGAGCGCGCTTCCCGGATAAAAGCAGGATATCAACTGGACGAAAGTTCGGATATTGGCCCGATGATTACCGTGGAAGAAGCCATGCGAGTGGAGAAATGGGTCAATCATGCGATTGAAAAAGGGGCGCGGTTACTTACGGGTGGTAAACGACATGGTTCTATCTACGAGGCCACTGTACTGGCGGATGTACCCGAAGGGGTGGAAGTGGATCGTCAGGAGGTATTTGGGCCCGTGGTTAACCTGTATCGGGTGAATGATCTGGATGAAGCCATTCATCGCGCAAACAGCGTGCCCTACGGTTTACAGGCGGGCATCTTTACCCGGGATATTCATAATGCGTTTAAAGCCATCCAGGAACTGGAAGTGGGCGGTGTGATGGTTAATGATTCTTCGGATTATCGGGTGGATATGATGCCGTTTGGCGGGGTGAAACGGAGTGGCTTGGGCCGCGAAGGAATCAAATTTGCCTTACAGGAAATGACAGAGCCCAAAGTGGTCTGTTTTAATTTATAAAAGTTTGGGGATGATATTAGGTGGGCTGGAGGTCCCGTACGTTCTATTTAACCAAAATTAAGGAGGCTTGCTATGAAACGGGTAATTGCAATCACCGTGTTGGTGTTATTTGCACTCCTCACTCTGCAGTGTGCTCAAAATCAAACCAAAAAAGCCACGGCAGATTTGTGGGAGATTTACAATTCCGTGCTGAAAGG
>JALXCH010000572.1 GCA_026991005.1 Calditrichia bacterium
AAAATTCAATGGTTGTTCTGGGATTGAAGGGATTGGGATAGTTCTGTTTGAGCTCAAACTGATTGGGAATGGTGTTGGAAACTTGTTCAATGCCCAGAACATGGAGATCACCATCGAAAATCCATTTTTCCACTGCCCAGCCGTAATAGGTTTGAGTGTACACTGCCGGTTCGTTCTTATCCACATCCACATCCATTACCGAAGCATAACCACCGGCCCGACCGTTGTTGGAACCACTGTCGTAGGCGCCGGTAATCGCCAGGTTCCATTCCGCAATGTCAATGGTATCTACAGCCACTGCGTTGTTCGCATCAATAATATAAATTCGGCCGTAGGAATAACCACCGGCTAATCCACGACCTAAAAATGTATCCACTGCAGCACATACGAATTGAGGATCGTTCAGATAACCCAGTCCCAGAATGGTAGGTGTACCGTGCCCGCCGTTACCAACCGTATCATCGGCTGCCAGAGTAAAATTCCAATTGGTATCCTGGGTATAGCCGCTGGTGGGGCTTCCCACAAATTTCAGGATGCTGCGCTGGGAAGAGGCGCTCACGTAGATCTCGGTACCATCATCATTTACAGTGATTCCTTGATACGTTCCCGCTGGTAAATCGATGGTGGCAACAGGTGTGTCGTTGTGCCCGCCAAATACACCCCAGGTTGTTCCGGGAGCATGGATTCCAGCGAAAACCTTAATCTCGTCGGTTTTGGTATCGGTGCCCTCGTAATCCGCCACATATACATATCCATTTTCATCAATATCGATGGCATAAATGTTTTCAGTGCCCGTAATCATTCGGTAGGGAGTGCTCACCAGTTCTGTTTCAGTGAGGCGGAATACCAGAATGTTGTGATCGGGACCATTATTAGCTACGTAAATGTAACCGGAATCATCGGCGCAAATCTGCCAGGCGCCCTGGAGATACACCTCATCCAGGATGTAAATCCAGTTGGTAAATTGGCCGCTTGTGTTGTAAAGTGGTTGTGTTTGCTGGCCGTTAATTGGAGAGGGAATGCGACCGGAAGCCGAATCCGCATTCCAGTAAGCCACCAGATAATTGCTGGGCACATCGAATAAATTGGTTTGCGGGTCGCTGGGAGTTCCCGTGACCAGGGCAACAAAACGATTGGCTCCCATAACAGCCACACTGGCAGTGCGATATCCTGTTCCGTTCATGGCATCATCCAGCGTTACATATTGAGTCATCCATTCGTTGCTCTGGGAAAACGCCAGAGAAAACAAGAGCAGGATCAGGATGGTTATGTCCATAAACACTTTCTTCATTTTAAACACCTCCTGCCTTTGGTTACCTTCAGAGTATAAGAAGATGAAGATGCTCCGGAGAACATCTTCATCTTAAAATTTACCTGTTTTATGAAAAGAAGGATAGAACTATCGTACCAGCATCATTTTTTTCGATTTGAAGAAATTGCCGAAAATCAGCTTGTAGATGTACACCCCGCTGGCAACGGGATTTCCGAAATTATCCGTACCATCCCACTGTACCGAATGGGAACCGGGGAGGTAAGATTCGTTGTTAATCAAGGTTTTCACTTCCTCGCCCAGAGTATTGTAAATCTTTAAGCTAATGGTTTTCGCCAGCGGTAAAGAGAATTCGATGGTTGTGGTCGGGTTAAAGGGATTGGGATAATTTTGTTTCAGTACATAGTCGTCCGGAGTGATGATTTTAAGCTCTTTTGCCTGCAGACCTAAATAATTTCCCGGATTGATGGATTGGGTAGAGTCGCCCCATTCGAAGAAAAAGACATGGAACCCGTTTTTGCTTAAAGATACGCCGTTAAGCGAATCGAGGTTGCTACCTTTATAGGCGGCAACCAGATCTCGATATCCGTCATTATCCAGATCCATGCCGGGATAGGTGTAGAAATCGTTGAAAAGACCACCCAGGCTGCTGTACACCTGTCCCAGATCATAAACCTGGGTAACCGTGTAGTTGGAAGTATCGGTAACCAATCCACTACCATTGTATTCAATATCCACAAACCGACCGCCACCACTGTACAGGTAGAGATCAACTCCATCACCCGTACCATTGGTGGGATGATCCTGATCGCCCAGTGCCCAGGCACTCCAATAGCCCAGATTCTGGAACATGTCGTACACATTAGCAGAAGTTACAAAAAACGGGGAGATAATCCCGCTAATTGCCCACATTTTGCTTTCCATGGTGCCCGCGTTTGTTCCATGAACAAAAATAACGGGTTCCCCATTGATTTTGGTATAGAGGGGCTTTCCCTTCACCACAAAAGCGCTGAAGTCTGCCAGATCCACAATGCTCCCATCCGTGTAAGAATCCGGTCCGTTAATTTGAATGAAGCCCAGAGCAGCACCGGCACCAATATTCCGCCATCCGGCTACAATGATTTCATCCAATCCGTCGTTATTTACATCGCCAATTTCCGTACCACAGGGGACGTAACCATCCGGGGCGATGGTAGATACATGAACCATTCCTTTATATACATATTCCGTATCGATTACAGCATCGCCTCCGGCCAGAGTTCCGGAAGTAACCTGCAGGATGTACAATTTTGCCACATCAAAACTAAAAGCACGGGGCGGGAAGAGCAATTCGTTCCGACCATCCCCATCAATATCCTGGACACGAATTCCATTCTCAGTGCGCCCTACGTTTGTTGTGGCAAAACCCGAATCGATGGATTCATAGGTGAGCTTGAAGGTTGGTTCAGTTCCATAATCATTGTCATTTCCGGTCCATTCATAAAAATAAATGCCGCGATTGGCCAGCGAGGTGCTATCGGTGGCCGAATAGCCGATGGGGAAGATGATTTCCATCTTGCCGTTATTGTCGAAATCGCCCACGGTTACGGAACGCGGGGTAGAACCGTTTCCGGGATTGACGGGATCCAGCACCTTCGATGCCCACACAAATTCCAGTTGATCGTTTCCTACCATTTCGTACACAAATACGCGACCACCTTTGGAATAGTCGGTGATGAGAATTTCCGGTTTTCCATCATTATCCAGGTCGGGGTTAACTGCCACCCAGATTCCACGTCCGGCGTCAGCATCAATCGTATCCTGTCCCGCATGCGCTCGGGGATTAATGGCTGCTAAACGATATTCGTTTTGCCCCGGCGACGGTTGAGCTTGTAAATTCAGGGTAAAAAGCAGAATAACAGCCAAAAACCCCAAAACGAGTGTGTACCGCTTGTTCATAACTTTTCCTCCTTTTTTCTTTAATTGCTAAGATGATGAGAAAATGCCCAAAAGTCAATAAAAACATTAATTAAATTCTTTTTATTATTGCTGACTCCCACTTTAATTTCAACTATTATTTTTACCAATTCCTGTACTATATTAGCATATTCATTTTTAATATTCAAATAAAATTTTCTTCAAAAATAACATCTTAAAATTCATGAAATTAACAATAATTAACACTTTTAGAAAACCCGGCGTGGTCGCATTATTTGGGGAGATTGGCCGTGTCAATAT
>JALXCH010000573.1 GCA_026991005.1 Calditrichia bacterium
TTTTTCACGTTCCGTTTGCCGAAGTACCGGATTTGCTTCCCGTTGTTCGCGAAATGAAATCCCGGCGTTTTCGCATTATTTCTACGGTTATCCGCCAGGCAACTATTTTCACCCGAGTTAACATTTCTCCTCCCCTGGGAATAATTTTTGGGGGAGAAGCCGAGGGCGTCTCATCACCCCTCTTGAAAGAATCCCATTACCTGGTACGAATTCCACGATACGGCCTGGCCGAATCCCTTAATGTGGCCGTAGCCGGTGGAATCGTCCTGAACCATTTCGCAGAGCAGGTATTCCGTTCAAGCTCTAAAAAGCATTAACATCAGGAGAGATTATGGAGGAAGAACCCCGATTTCCCAAACCACTGGAAGCATTCGTTATCATTATCGCCAGTTTTTTCTTGGTATTTGTGATTACGGAATTATTGGTACTTCTTTTTATTCCCAATATCGAAGAAATCGAAAAAAATTCTGTCGCTTTAAAGATGCTGATTACCGTTGGAGAACTGGGATTGGTAATTCTTCCTTTAACCTATGTCCGGAGTCGTGGTCTTTCGTTCCGACAGGTGTTTCGCTGGAAGCCTGTTCCTCCCATCGTTTGGGGTCTGGGACTGATCTTAGGTGCCAGCATCAGCATAATTGGGGACGAGCTGGATCGCCTGATCCATTTTATTATTCCCGCACCGGAATGGCTGGGTGAGATTTCATACGCCCTTCAGATACACAATTCACTGGATTTCTTTTTACTGGTGGGGGGAATGGTCATCATTGCGGCGCTGGTGGAAGAATCCATTATTCGTGGCTTTTTACAGATTTCCCTGGAAAAATACCAGGATGTTACCCGCGCGGTTATTTACGCTAGTTTGGCCTGGACCATCATTCACGGGATGTTGTACTGGGCGATTCAGATCTTTCTCATTGGAATCATCCTGGGATTTATTGCCTGGCGGTCGGACAGCATCATCCCCTCCGCTATTGCCCATGCCGTGAACAATTCAATAGCTTTGCTGTTTTACAACATCAACGAAGAACAACTTCATGGAATTTACCTGTGGGGAGAACACGTATCCCCCATCTTTCTGCTCCTGGCCCTTATCGGGCTCTGGTGGGGAATCCGCATGTTCTATCGGGTTTATCCATCGTCAAACTCCCGTTTCACTCCCTGATTTTCGTAAAAATCATCGTACTAAAACGGACGGAACTCTCTAAATTAATTGACGTTCCATCCCTATCCTGTTCATTTACTCGTTTCATCGACAGGAAATCTCACAAGACACTGCTTTATTCCCCATAGATGATATTTGCGACAAAAGGATTGAAAATTATTAAATTTGATAAAAAATTTTTCTCTACCGGGATAATTCTAACTTCTATCTTTTTAAAATACAGATTGTTACAAACAAAATAAAAAAGATTGAAACTTTGGCACAAATTTTGTATTTAATATAATGTACACGTATCTCATATTACCTCCATCAATTAGGGGCAGGTACCACAGGATGTGGGCCTGCCTTATTTTTTGTCAGGAATGATGGTGTCGTTTGTTAATGATGTGCTTTGAAGATCTTCTCTCCGGCTCGCACGGGAAAGGGAAGCCGATTCTCCTCCGGCGGAATCGCGCAGGTGTAACGGGGATTGTAGGCACAATAGGGATTGTAAGCCAGATTAAAGTCCACCACATACCAGTTTCGAGGATTGATTTCCAGATCGATATACCGTCCGGCACCATAGGTTTCTTTTCCGGAGGTGGCATCTGTAAATCCTAAAAACAAATATTTGTCGTACTCGGGATCATCGTGCAGTATCCGGTAAATCTGCAAACGGTATTCCTTCCCCTTGTAATGAAAAGGGAAATAGCCATATTTAATGGCTGGTCGAAGATCCCCTTTGGTTCCCACAATGGTATCGGGAATTAAAGTATCGTATTTCACGATGGGGCCTTCAAAGCGCCAGGAGAGATCCACCGGATAGTAATTCAACCCTTTAAAATGGGCTCGATCTTCCGGAAGAAGGGGCGACCACTCTTCAGAGACGAAAGCACTGTCTTTCTCTGCCCGGATTTTTAAAATGGACTGCACAATTTTTTGTTGTTCCGGGGAATAGCGAGGGGAACGCTGGCATCCCAGGATAAGGAGCAAAATTAAAATTAGGACTTTCCCTGACGTTCGCATGGAAGCTTCCGGCTTTAAATTTTGCCTGCTCAGATGGAGATATTCTGTTCTTTTAGAAACTCCGGTAAATCGGCAATTGAATTCAGAATGCGATCGGGTTTTATCCGGCTGCGGTTCAAAATATTCTGACGGAATTTACCGGTTTTTACCAGAAATCCCTGCAGTCCGGCCTTCTGGGCACCACCAACATCTACCTCGATATCGTCGCCAATCATCACTACATTCTCTGAAGGAACACCCAGAAGGGAAACCGCCTGGAGGAAAAATTCCTTGCGCGGTTTTCCTATTACTAAAGCCCGTTTGCCGGTGGAGTATTCCAGAGCAGCAACGATGGCACCGGCATCAATGGTTAATCCGCCCTGGGATTCCCAATACCGGTTTTTTTGCAACGCCAGCATTCTGGCTCCTTTCATCACCAGGCGAAAGGCACGATTCAATTTATCGAAGGTTAAATCTTTTCCCAGGTCGCCGATTACCACATATTCAGGATTCCCGGCGGTGGATTTGAAATCCTTAAAATCGTGGATGGCACTCCCGGAAAGCAGTAAATGTATCCGCGAGACTTGTTTCGACTTCAGAAACTGCACTGCCGCCAGCGGGGCCGTAAAAATGGCTTCCTCGGTAATTTCAAATCCCAGGCGTTTTAATTGATGCCAGATAATCATGCGATTTTTTCGGGTGGTATTGGTTACCAGAAGGAAGGGAATGCGTTGTTCATTTAAAAACCGGATTGTATCCACGGCACCTGGTAAAGGGCGGTCGTTGGTGATGAGGACACCATCAATGTCGATGAGTAAACCGCGAATCACAATTCAACCGGTTTGTTTAAGTTTTTTAATAAATTAGGAACCTCTCAGTTCCTCAGGCTTCCACAGCCTTTTCTATTTGTTCTTCTTTTTCCTCTTCTTCAGGAATCCGCACGACAAACGATTTGGTCGGGCACCGTTTAACAGCCATTTCAAAATCTTCCCAATCGGGAGGAACAACCGGTAAGTTATCCTTCATGTAAACTTTACCGGAAGGCGTAATCTTCGGTTTGGCGCACAAACCGCAGGCAATGCATCCTACGCTGCACACTTCGCGTACCGCTTTGCCCGCATCCTTGTTCACGCAACCCAGGAAGACCTTTTGCGAACGCGGCACCAATTCCATTATTCCTTTGGGACAGGCTTCCACACACAAACCACACCCGGTACATTTATCTTCAAACACATAAGGTAAACCATTGTCCTGCATTTTCATGGCGTCGAAGGGACATGCCTTTACACAGGAACCAAATCCCAGGCATCCGTACACACAGGCCTTGTGTCCCCCCT
>JALXCH010000574.1 GCA_026991005.1 Calditrichia bacterium
TTCATTATATTTGTTAGTATAATAATGAAAGAAGAAAATATCAACAATTTTATGATAGCAAAATATGGAAAATAATCAAGGCAATAAATTAGGAAAGAAAATCAAGAAGTTAAGAACTGGTCTTGGTTTGTCTCAAGACGAACTCGCCCGTAAAGCCGATGTGCCTTATACCACTTTAACCAAGATTGAGACAGGCGTTATTAAAAAGCCTTCGGTGTATGTGGTGGCGAAAATTGCAAAAGCATTAAATATAACATTGGATGATTTAATAAATTAAAAAATTAAGAATATGAAAACATTATGGAATAAAAAACAGGAAGAAGACTTCTTTATTAAGTCTTTAGAATTTGCTACACCTGAGCAATTATTTTATCAAGCAGACAATAGTAGGCTTTACGCTTATTGGCCTAAAGGTTACAAAGGAACAAAAACGACCTTGCAAAGCAGAAATTCTCTCATAGGCTCTTTTACAGAAAAATGGACTACTGATTTGTTTAGTGAGATAGCAAAAAAATTTAATGGTTACGCTGTTCAAGGCGCAATCTGTGAAGAAATTGCTCTTACCAAACAGTCGCCTGCAGATGTTGCTATTTGTAAGACCAATAAAATAATTCAGAATCCACAAGATATCTTAATGATCATTGAAGTTAAAATGTCTATTGTTTGGAATTGGGAATTAGTTAGGGCTGATAATGGATTTAAGTTAATTTGCATTGGAGATTATAAAACTCATCAAGGAAATCCAGGACTTCTCAGATCCGATTCAATGTTAAAGGCTATTGGCAAAAGTATAAATATAAGAGTCTCTAGTTTTGCAGCTTCAAAAATTCCGATAATAATTTTAGGTAATACTCCAATAACAAAAAGTTACTATGAGAAAGTTGATCATTTAAAGAAAAATGGAATTATACAAGGATTTTGGTCTGTTAATCCTCATCCATTAGATAACAATGGAGAGAATATAAAACAAACCAAACAAACGGGTTTCTACAGATTTGATGATTATCAAGAATTGGAGCAATTCTCTTTAGATCTATTGACTGAAGAAAGAGAATTTTTCTCAAGTATGCAGACAAAGAGACGCTTGGGAGAGATAATCGAAATTGCAAACAAAGAACAAACATACGAAGACAAAGCTCAACGCTTTTTAGAATTATTAAGAGAATCTTAGAAATATGAAAACTCAAAAATTTTATAACCAAAGAAAAAATGGCACCAAAACGAGTTCTTTTGGTACTCCTGGTCGTATCAACCACGATTCATCAAAGTTTTATAATAGCAAACTATATGAGGGGTTAAATCAAGAAAAAAAGAATGTTAAGTATATTGAAAATCCAATTGAAGAAAAGAATATCAACAAAATTTTTTGCAAAAGCAGTGAATCAATGGACGAGCTACCTGACAATAGTGTTCATTTAATGGTAACATCCCCACCTTACAATGTAGGCAAGGATTACGATGATAATCTTTCTTTAGATGAATATAGAGAACTACTAAAAAGAGTTTTTAAAGAAACATATAGAGTTTTGGTTCCTGGGGGTAGGGCATGTATAAATATAGCCAATTTGGGAAGAAAACCTTATATTCCACTACATAGTTTTATCATTGAAGACATGCATAAAATTGGATTTCTTATGAGAGGGGAAGTTATTTGGGATAAAGGTTCCAGTGCTAGTCCTTCAACCGCTTGGGGTACATGGTTGAAAGCAAATAATCCTGTGTTAAGAGATGTGCATGAGTATATTTTAGTTTTTTCAAAAGAAACCTTTACCCGCAAAAATCTAACAAAAAGGAAAAGTACAATTACTAAAGAGGAATTTCTAGAATTTACCAAAAGTGTTTGGCATTTTTCGGCAGAAAGAGCAAGCAAAGTAGGCCATCCAGCACCTTTTCCTGTAGAATTGCCATATAGACTAATTCAGCTTTATACATTTGAAGGTGATGTGGTTTTAGATCCTTTTGTTGGAGCCGGTACTACCTGTATAGCTGCTCTTAAAACTAAAAGAAAATATGTTGCTTATGACATTGATGAAAAATATTGTAAGCTAGCTGAAAGAAGAATAAAAGTTTTTATGCATGAGTTGAATCAAACAACTCTTTTTGAACATAAAAATGAGAAGAAATGAGAATTACAGAATTAACAATAAAAAATTACCGAAGTTTTGACCCAGCAGGACAGACAATAAAATTCCCAACGGTTCATTGTGCTTTAGTCGGGAAAAACAATGCGGGTAAGAGCAATATTTTTAATGCATTAAACCTAGTTTTAGGAGCTAAAAATCCTGCTTACATAAGATTCGAGGAAGACGACTATTTCGATACAAGCCTACCAATTGAGGTAAAGGTTGTCATTTCTGACATAACAGAGAAAGATAAGGATATTTTATTCGCGATTCCTAATTTAACAAAACAACAAAAAGGTGCTTTAAATTCAAAAATATCAAATGGCGAAGCAGATATTACTTTTCTATTGCGAAAAAACTATGAATATATTCCCTTATATGAAGAACAAACAGAAGAATCTCAAGACACTTTTGAAATAAAACTTTGGGGATTTAATGTTTATAGAAAAAAAGAAGATATTCGAAAATTTTTAATACGCATGTTATTAGTTCCTGCTGTAAGAGATTACAAAAATGAACTTTCTGCCTCTAAATGGACTCAATACGGACAATTAATGAAAAATGTTTTGGAAGATTCTCCTAAATATGCAGAGATAAAATCTAATCTTCAAAATTTAAATAAGAAAATTCAAGAAGTATTTAAGAGCGAGAAAGAGAAACTTTTAAAAAGCGCGCGTATTGTTTCTTATGTTGATGATATTTCCTTTCAGTTAACAAAGGAAAACCATCCTTCAGAATTATTAAGAAATCTTGAGATATTTATCAAAGAAGGTGGTAAATTATTTAATATCGATTATGTCGGTACAGGCACTCAAAGTGCTATTATTATTGGCATCCTTGAACTAGCATTAAAAAATAAATCAACAAAGAATAGGGTATTTTGCATTGAAGAACCAGAAGCCTTTATCCACCCTCATGGAATTAGATATTTAGGAAGCCTTATTAAGAATATTTCTAGTGAGCAGAATACACAAGTTATTATTTCAACTCACTCTCTATCACTTACTGCTAATTTCGAACCCAAGGAGATAATTAAGGTTGATAAAGAAAACGGAAAAACTGTAATTAGACAAGATCCCTCATTTGATGTTGTTCATTTTAGACGATTTATTCATCAGGATAATGCAGAATTGTTCTTTAGCGATAGAGTAATTTTGGTAGAGGGGCCAACAGAAAAGCATCTTTTTAATAATTTAGATAAAATCACAAAACAAAATCCCGCAAATCCAGATAGTGAGGATTGTAATTTTGACAGGATAAATGTCGGTATAATTAGGATGGATTCTGTTGATAGTATTGTAAATTACATAAAGATACTTTCTGCTTTTGGTATTGAATATTGTGCAATTGTTGATAAAGATTTTGTTTTAGATCCATCAAAACAGAATAAACTTAAGGAGTTATGTAGAGAGATTGGAGTTAATTATCAAAACAACGACATATCCCAACTGATAAATGATTTAAAATCAAAAAATATTTTAGTTAATACAAAAGGAGAAATCGAAGATTTATTTCCTGACCAAGATATTGCAAATATTACTGGAAAAAATATATCAGATATACAGAAAATAAAGAGTAAATATCCAAATAAGACAAGCAAAGCATTTAAAGAATTGTTTGGTACTGGGAAAGCAGAATACGCAATCCAGATTGCAGACTATTATGTACAAAATAATACCTCTCATCCTTTAGAGGATATTATTAGAAAACTTTACAAAAATGATATTTCTAATATAAATTTATAAAAGAATTTGCCGCCAAGCTCGGCAGAGCCGAGCAATCCGCCCTTGGCGGATTAGAAAAACTTGAAATCGTCCAATCCGAAAAGGTCGCCTTCCGCGGGGCGGGCGGAAGGGAGGCTGGGGGGAATGCCGCCCGCCCCGCGAGTTTTATCGGTTTTGGGCGAAATCGGTTCGAATTTTTTCGAACAGGTACCGCCAATTGGTATTCTGGGGGGAATTTAAAAGGGCACGCCAGCCGATTTTCCCTTCAAATATTTTTTACCTTTGCGTGCGAAGCACGCAGGCCAAAAGCGGGCTTTTTCGAAATCTATTCTTAAGGTGAAACTATGAAATATTTCATTTATGCAAGAAAATCAACCGACAGCGAAGAAAGACAGGTTTTATCAATTGAAGCTCAGCTTGATGAGCTAAAAGAATTTGCCGCCAAAGAAAAACTTGAAATCGTCGCTTCGCTTTGCGAGGCAAAAACTGCCAAAGAACCTGGCCGAACTGTGTTCGGCGAAATGTTAGACAGAATTGAAAAGGGCGAAGCCCAAGGAATTTTGGCTTGGCATCCTGATAGATTGGCAAGAAATTCCATTGATGGCGGAAGGATTATCTATCTGCTGGACATAGGAAAACTTAAGGATTTAAAATTTCCTACTTTTTGGTTTGATAATACGCCGCAAGGCAAGTTTATGTTGAACATTGCCTTTGGGCAAAGCAAATATTACATAGATAATCTATCAGAAAACATTAAACGAGGGCACCGAGCAAAACTACGAAAAAGCATTTGGCCCAGCTTTGCTCCTCTTGGATATCTCAACAACCATAAGACAAAAGGCATAGATGTTGATCCAGAGAAAGCACCGCTTATCAGAAAAGCGTTTGAATTATACGCCACTGGAGAATATACGCTAAAAGCAATTGCCAAAATTTTAAAAGACGCAGGGCTACGAAGCTACAAAGGCAAGGTGCTTTCTGTTTCCTGTGTCCAGCGAATGCTTAAAAATCCATTTTACTATGGTATCTTTAGATTCAATGGCGAAATATATGATGGAAGCCACGAGCCAATTATTTCCAAGAAACTCTTTGATGCTGTTCAACAGGTAATGAATAACAGAGGCAAGAAGAAGTGGAAAAGAAAACATAACTTTGCTTTTTCTAGGCTTATGCGTTGCGGAAATTGCGGTTGCATGATTACTGCTGAAATTCAAAAAGGACATATTTATTACCGTTGCACCAAGCAAAAATGCGATGAAAGATATTTGCGAGAAGAAAAACTTGTTGAACAGCTAAAAGCAATAATTCAAAAAGTTTCCTTGCCTGATGAATGGGCAGAGAAGATGTTGGCAGAAATTGAGAGAGAGAAGGAACAGGCCAAGCAAGAAACAAAATCACTTGTTCAAAATCTTTTAGATCAAAAGGCGGCAATTGAAAAGAAAATGGACAGATTGCTTGATCTTTATATTGAGGGAAAAGACATCGAACCGGAAGAATATCAAGCTAAAAAACAGAAACTCCTTAATGAAAAACTGGAAATTCAACAGAAGATTAAAGATTTTGAACAAGCAGGAAATAATTGGCTCGAACCAATGAAAGAAATGATTTTAGCCAGTAGCCAAGCCAAAATTCTATTGTCGCAGAGCGACAATTCTCAAATTCGAACATTTCTAAAAAATATCGGCTCGAACTTTATTTTAAAAGGTAAAAAATTCCAATTTGAAGGGAAAATCGGCTGGCGTGCCCTTTTAAATTCCCCCCAGAATACCAATTGGCGGAGAGGGTGGGATTCGAACCCACGGTGGCCACAAAGACCACAACGGTTTTCGAGACCGCCCCGTTCGACCGCTCCGGCACCTCTCCGAATATGCAAAAGATCTCTTTCTTCCAATTGTTTCCACACCCTCCAGAGCGTGCCAAAATTAATAAGTTTTCCTCAACAGCAAAAGTCCTTTTTATCTTCCTGAAAGGTGAAATTTTGTTTCCCTTTTACATTTTTATTACAATTGCCATTCGAAACTGCCGGGCATAGTTCGCCGGAATTTCATCCCATCCGCTTCCCAGGGAACTCCGGTTGGGGTAATTTCGCATGTGATATTTTAAATATATCTGAAAAACCGACGAAAGACGAAAATGCAGGAGGACAAACCATTTGTATCCGTAACCATTTAAAACAACCGAACGGACACTCCCCGGCATGTCCGGTTCGTTTTCATAAATTCGAACATCGTAGTCCGGTACATCGAAAGCTGACCAGCGTATTTTAATTCCCCAGCGATTTCCCTGGTGGTAATTTCCCTCCACATAAAAATTTGTGGCGTAGTAGCGGTAGGTCTTCTCCAGCGGCTGCGCCCAGCGTAACTCCAGCCGGGTTTGCCAATTGAATTCCCGAGTAACACGAAACATCATATTCAGGCGGCCCACATGAATTTTCTGCTCAGATTCGGATTCGATGCCCGTTTTATTAAAACGCTGTTTTCGCCACAATTGCAGGGTGAAGAGATGGCGCTGAATTCTAAATCCCGCTTCCACACAGTAATCCTGCCGTAAAAAAAGATCTTCCGGTAATCCCGTAATTTTCCTGTAAAAATGGGTATATCCGGCGATGTGAATTCCTGCCCCCGGTCGGTAACGAGCCTGGGCGACAAATCCAATGCGATTCATTGCGGGAGTTCCGAAAGCGCCAATCGCTCGACTTCGCGGAGTAAAAATTTGGGGATGATAATAATAGAATGTCGCCATATATCGAAAATGCTGCTGAACGAAAGAAAAATAAGTCTGATTGCTTACCCGTTGCCGCTCATCCAGCAAGAATTCATTTCCTAAGCGTACTGTTTTCCATTCCTTCCGGAAAGAAAATCCCAGGTAGGATGGAGAATGGGGATGCTTTTGAAATGCAGGATTGTATTGGCTTTTTATGAAATAAAGATGACTAATGGTACCTGCATGGGTAAATCCCAATGCTGCTCCAGCCAGTTCCTCATGCAAAACATGACGATAGCGAATTTCTGTTTCTGTGCGATGCAATTCACTCTGGCGAAGATTTAGAACCCATTCTCCGGTACTATCCACCGTGGCATCCAGATACCGATTGGAGTAAAAAGCGGTAAGGGAAAGACGGGAAAAAATCCGGGTGCTAACCAAAAGACCTCGTAAAAATCCGTTGGCAGAAGTACTGCGATTTTCCTGAAATAGCGAACGGGTTCCTGGCAGTGGGATAAATGCAGAAGTATTTAACGGTATTCCGTAGGGCGACCACAACGCCAGACCACTTCCAAACCGAATCTGAAAATCTCCGATTAAAATGCGTGTATTAGCCCAATTGGGGGAAAAGGAAAGGGAAAAGCTGGTAAAATCTGTCCAATTCTTCTCTCCGGCATCTTTTTCCAGAATTCCGTTTACTGAAATCTCATCAGTGGCTCGCAGCAAAACTCGTTGATGAAAATACACGGGGGAATGATACACTCCCTTTCGGTATCCTTCTTTAAGGGGATAACCAAAGTAAATATTGGTTCGGGTGAGAAGAAATTCCTTTCGCCGTTCTTTCGGTTTAACCTGTATCAGAGGCTCCAGTGCCTGAAGCAATTCTTCACTCACTCCCGGAACCTGAAGCAGTTCTCGAACTTCCCGAAATGCTCCATGTTTTCTCCGATAACGAACAATTTCCTTGGCAACGTTGGGTGGAACAAAGGGGATGCGCATTAAATCCAGGGTTTTTGCACGGTTGATGTCCAGCGGACTCTCTCGCAATTCCCACAGGTGCTCCAGCCAGTCTGCTTCGTTTAAGCGATCGTCTTCTATCTGTTCCAGGATGTCGGTAACTATCTGGGGCTGTTCCTGCGCGTAAAGCAAAGGGGCGATAACCACGACCAACCAGAAAGTACCCCACAAACAATACCGAGCTGTGTACATGGTATCCCTCCCGGAATTGGATTACGGAACGAAATGAAATGACTCTGAGCATCCACAATATGTGGTAAAGTTTAAGGCAATTTGATGAAATATTCAAGTCAGCTACAAAGTTTTCAGAAATAAATTTACTCGTTGTGTAAATAGATAAAATTAAGAAACACAAAGGGCCGGATACCCGGAAGTTATTCAAAAATATGTCAAACGAGATGTTTCTTCCTGCTTGCACAAGGGATTGGAATTCTTCACCCTGCTTACGGAAGATATTAGAGCCTTTCACTCCGCTTGTACAGTGCATTGGGATGCTTCGCCTTACTTGCGCAGAAGAGATTATTCGCTCCGCTAATGCTTCGCTCTGAATGACGGGTTAATGTCATTTTTTCTGATTTTTTTTAAAGCAAGAAATTCCCCGGTATTAGCGGGAATGTGCCAGTTCCAGGGCTTTTTCCAGTACCACGTCCCGGCCAGCTTTGATGTCCGCAATGGTTGGATGAACTTCAATATCCGGTTGAATACCAACTCCTTCGAAGGGAGAACCATCAGGAAAATATTCTCTTTTCGTACCAATAGCGACCATAATATCTCGATCGAACGAAATCATATAAGGTTGGCCGGAACTTCCCATCGTACATTCTCCCACCAGCACAGCGCGTTTGTTATCTTTAAATGTTACCAGAAAATCTTCGCAGGCAGATGCGCAGTGTCCATCGGTGAGAAAGATTATTTTACCCCGGTAAAAGACGCTGTCGGGGGATTCATACTTTGCTGTCCACATCAACTGGGAGTTTCCGAAAAATTCGGCAAGCATTTGGAGCGCGGATTGGTCACCGGGAGAGAGTTGATCGGAAAAACGGGAATAGAATTCACTATATGCTTTAAAAAGACTAATCATAATGGGAGTAGATTCCGACCAGAAACGGTATGGCCTATCCTGAAGCGCCTTTACCAGTTTCATGGGAGTATTTCCGCCCCCATTTCCTCGCACATCGATGATGAGTGTGTGGGCAGAACTAAATTCTTTAACCAACTGGATTGCTTTTTCTTCGAATCGGGGATTTCCGAATCCCGGAATTTTAATATACGCAATTGCACCGTTTTCCAGCCAGCGTCCGTTAACGTTCTGCTGCGGCAGGGAAAATTTCCGGGTTATTCGATTGATGGTGATTTGCTTTCCGCTACGGGTTTTAAGGACAAACTCCGGGGGAAACAGAAATGCCTGGGCAGGAAATTTCAGGCGAGCGGCTCGTTCGCAGGAAGCATTGATGTATTTTCTCTTTTGTTGAAAAAATTTCTCGAAATCCATTCCATCGATTTGGACGAGGATGTCTCCCGGTTTCAACCCATCGATGTGGCTTTGAGTAACGACCCATTCCCCATCCAGATAAGCAGCACGGAATCCCACCGAACGGCCTTGCTCTACTAACCAGCGGTCGTAATACCAGGAGTGCCCGTTTTTAAGTGCACCTATGAATTCTTTCATTAACAGGTCGAATTGAAATCGGTCTTCGGTTTGAATGACCCTGGGAAGGAACTCGCGATACAGAGAATCCAGATTCAGATTAGGGATATTCTGCCAGTGCGCAAAGTACATAGGAATGGAAGCGTACGTTTTGCTAAAGATGAACATTCTTTTTTCCAGAGGAAGCCGGGTGGGTGTTGTGTTCTGGCCAAACGTTAATTCCATGACCATTAAAAGGATTCCGATGATAATTAACATTTGGGGATGGATTTTGGAATTGGACATCATGTGCTCCTTTTTCTTACAGCTTACGGAAAAGCATAAATCTGGTTGCACAAAATTTACACAGCGGTGGGTAAGCAGGGGAGGCTGGTTAAATGGAAAAATATTTTTTAAATAAGAATATATTAAATTATTGAATTCTAATTTTTGTATTTTCTATCGTTACTTCAACTCTTGATGCATAACATTCCTTAAAATTTACTCCTTTAAGATCAGTCAAGATGTCAATTCTATTTGGAGGATATCCTAATTGTATCACTTGTTCAGGATCCAAAAAATCATCAACCGTCAAATCTAAGGAACCAAAACCAAAATCTTCTAAAACTTTTAGCAACCTTTCTGCATTTGATTTGTCCATATAAATCCATATATTAATATCTTTCGTATATCTTGGATATCCATGAAAAGCTACTGCATAACCCCCAACAACAAGGTACAAAACATTATGATCGTTTAATAATTGAATAAACTCTCTGAAATCTTTGTTTAGAACCATATTTCCACCTATTATATTTTTCTCTTATATTTTCCAATGTTTCTAAACGATACTCGTATGGCTGTTTTTGCCAGAAATCGAAATCATTCTTTTTTTCATAGATTTTAACTTTCCTAATTACAGTTCTATCGACTCTTGTAAATTTATCCATATTGTTTTCCTATTAAAATTAATTGTATTTTTTAGATTCTTTTATATGCACTAACACCCAAAACTAACCGGAGCGGGAGAGAAAAGTTCCGCATTACCCCTGTCTTTATGGGGGTTCCGGTTCAGTCCCGCCAGGGTGGTATTATTTTTGTGAGCAGCGAATTTTTTTTGGCGCGAGCCCCGGATGCGGCTAGCGCCCATTTTTCGCTGCGCCCGTCCTGCACCGGCGGGATTTTCTTCCACCAACCTTGCCGGAGAAAAAGAACCGTTTTTATTTAATCCGACCAACTTTCTCGGCGCCAAAGTCAGGATGAGCAGTTGTTTGTTTCTTTATCTAAATAGCCCAGGTTCAATTTAAATATTTCATGGTAAATCAGCAAGATTTTTGCGCTATGGCACCTGAAAAAGAGATAATTTTTTCCGCCAGGTAAAAATAACACTAAAGTTCAGTGGCGCGAGTTTACGAGCGCCTAATGGAGCGCCTTGTTAGCCAAATTATTTTTCTATAACTTCAAGTAGTGCTTTGATAATTTTTGGGTGTAATATTTTACCTTTATGAAAGGGAAGTACAAATCTTTCTTTTTCTTTCTGGTTGATTCTATGACTCCTCTTACTTCTTATATGTTTAAAACCCACTTTCAGAAGCATTTTTTCTGCTTCTTCTGCTGTCAACCTTGGTAATTTAGGCAACGTTAACCTCTACGGAGGTTGTCAGGATTTCCTTAGATAGACAATATTCTCTTTCTTCTTCAGATAAAGTTTCAAGATAGAGTTCTATTGCTTCTTTTATATTTTCAAGAACCTCTTCCAAGGTATCACCTTGAGTATGACAGCCCTTTAACTCAGGACAGAAAGCAAAATATCCATTTTTGTCTTTTTCAATTACTATACTTACTTTCATCTTCTCTTACCCCTTATAGATTTACATAGATTTATTTCTGCCTAACGCCCAAAACTAACCGGAGCGGCTCAGAGACGTTCTGCTTCCGCTTGAGTGAATTGTTATTTTAGTGAGCAGCGAAATTGTTTTAGCGCGAGCCCCGGACGAAGGCGAGCGCCCATTTTTCGCTGCGCCTGTCCCGTACCGGCGCATTGGCGTCAACTTAAGAAATGTAGAAAACACTGAACTCCACCCTTTTCTTCTATTAAATTTCTCCCATGAATGGTGTAATTAAATCTAATGGAAAGATAGTTTCTCCATCTGATATCGAATTAATTAATTCGCTTATTGAGCAAAATAAGAACTGGACCCG
>JALXCH010000575.1 GCA_026991005.1 Calditrichia bacterium
AATCCCAATTCTTTTTGTCGCACCTTTTTCCCGGACTACGGACAGTATTCTGTTGGATAGACAGCATAGGGCCAAAAACCCGGAAATACTTATTTCCAGGAGATATGTTCAGACAAAATCTTACCTAATTCAACTTAATTCCCTATTTTTCTAAATAAATTATTGAATTAACTGTTTTTATTGTTGTAACTTAAACCGTTTATGGGTAAATAAATGATTCAGGAGGTCGTATAATGAAAGCATTTAAATTCTGGATTTTTACGCTGGTTATGTTTCTGGGTGTATCGGTCGCTTTCTCTCAGGTAAGGCGAGATAAAGCCGTGTTTGTGGAATATAAAAACGAGTTTTTAGATAGCATCAAAGCGGAAGCAAACCGCTTCCTGGAAAAGCAAAAACCCAAAGAGCCCCGCAAGGTGCTGAAGATGGACTTCAGTCAGGTTAAACATCCCACTTCCGTGGATCAGTTCAAAAAATACTGGCACAATCCGCCCATTAGCCAGGGGTTATCGGGAATGTGCTGGTGCTTCTCCACCACCTCGTTTCTGGAATCGGATATTTATCGCATTCACAAGAAAAAAGTCAAATTATCCGAACTCTACACGGTGTACTGGGAGTATGTGGAGAAAGCCCGGCGCTATGTGCGCGAGCGGGGGGATTCCGAATTCGGCCAGGGCTCGGAGGCAAACGCAGTCACCCGCATCTGGAAAAAATACGGTATTGTTCCCGAAGAAGCCTACACCGGTTTGAAACCGGGGCAGAAGTTCCACGACCATCGCCAGATGTTCCGGGAAATGAAAAACTATCTGGAATCCGTGAAGAAAAACAACGCCTGGAACGAAGAAGAGGTTATCGCTACCATCAAATCCATTCTCAATCATTACATCGGGGAACCACCTACCCAGATTACTGTGGATGGTAAGGTGATGACCCCTCTGGAATATTTGCACAATGTCCTCAAAATTAATCCCGATGATTATATTGACTTCATGTCCTTGATGGAACAACCTTACTGGCAGAAAGTTGAGTACAAAGTGCCGGATAACTGGTGGCACAGTAAGGAATATTACAACGTACCACTGGATGTGTTCATGGAAATATTGAAGCGTGCGGTGCGCAAAGGCTATACCGCCTGCATCGGCGGGGATGTTTCGGAACCGGGATACGATTCCCACGAAGAAATTGCGGTGGTACCCACTTTCGATATACCCGCAGAGTACATTGATGAGAACGCCCGCCAGTTCCGCTTCAGTAATCACAGCACCACGGATGACCATGGTATTCATGTGGTGGGCTATATGGAAATGGATGGCAAAGATTGGTACCTGATTAAAGATTCCGGCAGTGGTTCTCGCAATGGGAAGAATTTTGGGTACTATTTCTACCACGAAGATTACGTGAAGCTGAAAATGATGAACATCATGGTGCACAAAAGCCTGGTGCGGGATATTTTGAAGAAGTTTAAAGAATAACGTAAAAAATCTGTTGAGCGTTTATTGGGGAAAAGGAGGTATCTCATGAAAAACGCACAGAAAGTGCTTTCCGGAAAGCGCATCGCCATACTGCTGGAGATTTTGTATGAAGATCTGGAGTTGTGGTATCCTAAAATTCGCCTGGAGGAGGAAGGAGCGGAGGTGTCTCTGGTAGCAATGGAACGAAGAACCTATCAGGGCAAACACGGATATCCGGCCTCTCCGGATTTGCTCATTCACCAGGCAAGAGATATTCAATGGGACGCTGTGCTTATTCCCGGCGGCTACGCTCCCGATCGCATTCGGCGGCATCCCGAGATGATTGAATTTGTACGGGAGCAGTATCAGAAAGGGGCACTGGTGGCTACCATTTGTCATGCTCCCTGGGTGGCGATTTCGGCGGGCATTGTCCGGGGTAAGCGAATGACCGGTTTCTTTGCCGTAAAGGATGATATCATCAATGCCGGTGCGGAATATGTGGATGAACCGGTAGTGGTGGATGGTCCGCTCATTTCCAGCCGGCATCCTAAAGATCTGCCTTATTTCTGCCGTACCATTATCAAGCATTTGAGGTAATTGGGGGATATTTCCAATAAAAGATGGGTAATCAGAAAAAGCAGGTGTGAAAAACTCATTTGTTTGTGTAACCTTTAAATCGCAGATTCATCAAATTTAAGTTCAAAAATTTGGTCTGTTTTTGAAGGAAAAACAGGAATTTCGGTTCGACAGAGTGTGTCCTAAATGCGGAAGCAGTATGAAATTTTATCCCGGCTGTTGTGGTAATTTGCCCTTGTGGCGATGTGAATCCTGTGGTATGTTGTTGAAATGGCAGGAGAAGACAAACGAAGCAGACCGGTATTTAAAGATAAAATAGGAGAAATCAATGAGTAAACCCATACATGTAAACGAACAGAATTTTCAGAAAGAAGTACTGGAATCACCTATTCCGGTGCTGGTGGATTTTTGGGCACCCTGGTGTGCTCCCTGTCGCATTATTGCCCCTATTGTGGAAGAGCTTGCGGCGGAGTATGATGGAGTGCTGAAAGTGGCAAAATTAAATACCGATGAGAATCCCGGAATTGCCATGCAGTATCGCATTATGGGAATTCCCACATTGGGGATCTTTGTAAACGGTCGGATGGTAGATCAAATTGTAGGTGCCGTACCCAAATCCCATTTACTGGAAAAGTTGAATTATTATATTCAGGGTTCAAAATATAAAAATTAAAGGAGAAAAAGGTATATGGCGGTAACCCAACAGCAAAAACGTGTGATTATTTTTACCACCCCAACCTGTAGTTTTTGTCGAGCCGCAAAACGATATTTCCGTGAAAAACGGATCCGTTTTAAAGAGATTGATGTGACCAAGGATCCCAAAGCGGCTCAGGACATGAAGCGTAGAACGGGACAGATGGGTGTGCCGGTCATTTTGATTAACAACCGCCCGATTGTCGGGTTCGATAAACCTAAAATTAACCAAATGTTAGGCATAAAAGGATAAAAAAAGGAGGAAACCGATGAAAGTGCAACCGATTGATGATCGACTGTTGATTGAGCCCGTGGAAGAGGAAGAGCAGCGGGTTGGTAGTATCATTATTCCGGATACAGCGAAAGAAAAACCGCGCATGGGTAAAGTGATTGCGGTGGGAACGGATGAAGAGATGCAGGAAATTTTCAAAGAAGGCGATGTCATCCTTTTTGCCAAATATGCCGGTGACGAAATAAAACTGGAAGGTAAAGAATATTTGATTGTGCAGCGCAGCGATATTCTGGCGCTGGTTAAAGATTAAACCACATTCCAGGTGTTACGCATAAAAGGTGGTTGGGTAACTATTCCTGACCACCTTTTTTTATGCCTGAGGAAAAAGCTCTCCTCCTTAAAGTGTAAAATTAATTTTGATTTCCCGGGATTTACGTATTATGTTACCGCAAAGGAAGATAGAAAGATGGGACGTAAACGGTTAATTGTAACAGGAGATCGGGTTCTAATTAAACCGGATCT
>JALXCH010000576.1 GCA_026991005.1 Calditrichia bacterium
GACGGCAAACCCAGTTTTACTATCATATCCGAAACCGGCGAGCAGGGTGCTTATGATGTGATTGTGGGAAATCCTAACCTGAAAGCCGAGAGTACGGTAAAATATGAGGTGGGTCTTAAGCAGGCCATCACTTCAAATCTGGCCATCGAATTCACCGCTTATTACAGCGACATTCGCAATCTGGTGGATACCGAATTGCTGGAAACCTACGATGGCAAGAAATACGCCCGTTACACCAATCGGGATTACGCTAATGTGCGGGGAATTATCGTGAGCGTGGAAAAGCGCTTCTCCAATCACTGGTCTGCCACAGTGGATTATACCTTTCAGTATGCCGAGGGAAACGCTTCCGATCCGCTCACTGTTTTCATGGATAATCAGACGGATCCACCTCTGGAACCGGAGAAAAAATTTATTCCACTGGATTGGGACCAGCGACATACCTTGAATTTTTCCCTTACTGTGGGAACAGAGGGGAATTATACGGTGAGCTTGATTGGGCGCTTCGGTTCGGGAATGCCCTATACCGCGGATCGTTTCTTCAATCCGGTGGACATTACCTTCCGCAATAACCGGCGAAAACCTTACACATACACCTTCGATCTGCGGGCGGAAAAATCATTCCAGATTCTCGGGACGCGGATTTCTGCCTTTGTGCTGGTGTATAACCTGCTGGATCGTTTGAATGAATACGGCGTCTATCCTTCCAGCGGGCGCGCCGGTGTGGATTACAACGTGAAATTTGCCGGTGACATTTACGGTTTGAACACCATTGAGGAATATGTACGCAATCCGGCCATGTACGGTTCGCCGCGGCAAATCCGAATCGGACTAAATTTCGGATTCTGAAAAACGAAGATTGTGCTTATTTATGAATGTTTTTGCTAAATGGAACCTTCGAATTTTCAATATGTTTTGCGATATTCGCAAAAATTTACCAGGCAGAATAAAGAATTTGTAGAATTACAGCGGAGGTAGCTGCTAATGCAGAGAAGAGCAGTATTTACCATACTTTTTCTGATTTTCGGGGTTACCGTGGGTTTTGCCCAGCTTGCCCCGGAAATCATCCAGGCATTTCGGGATGAGCCTTACGGAAATATTCTCTATCGAAAAAAGGGAATCATGGACGGTAACCTGGTGCGCACCATCTACTACAACCAGGGGGAAGTGGCACACTGGCCGGATCAACCCTCCGGCGAATGGCCCAAAGGCTCGGGGCATTCCTACCTGGACGGTGTTTGTGTGATTGTGGGTGCGGAAGTGATTACCGCCAGTGGCGATACCATTCATCCCATGGAAACGGCTTATCGCGAGTGGTTCGATTTCGACCCGGTAACCGGTACCCCCTGGGGATGGGAACCGGTACCCGGCTATATGAATCCTGCTTCCACCAAACCGGCCTTGAGCAACGATCCCCAAACCTGGCCGGAGCTGTGGCCGCTGGCCATTTTCAAAGAGATGCAGGTTTCGCCTTCCCTCTGGCAAAACATCAAAGAAATTGAAGGCGAGCCCAATGTGGATGATGACAAAGACGGTTATGTGGATAATTACACCTACTGGTACGGCTATTTTGGCCGCGGGGTTACCAATGCCGACCTGGAAACCTTCTTTGTAATGGACGATTCCAAAGATGCCGAATTTACCCGACCTCCTTACTATTACTATCCCATTGCTTCCGATTCCAATCGGGGCGGCCTGGGTTTGCGGGTAGAAGTGCGCGGGTTTCAGTGGTCGCACGTGCTGGCGGAAGATAATATCTTCTGGCACTACGACATTGTCAACATCTCCGATACCAGTTACCAGAAAACGGTGTTCGGATTTCTGACCGATGTGGGAATCGGCGGCACCTGGGACTCCGGAGACGACAACGCCAGCTACGACACCAAACTGGACCTGGCGTACGGATACGACGATAACGGATTGGGAACACCCGGTAACTGGGGGCCAGTGGGTTATATGGGATACGCTTTCCTGGAGAGTCCCGGCAATCCCTACAACGGCATCGATGATGACGAAGACGGCATGGTGGATGAACGCCGGGATGACGGCATCGATAACGATGGAGACTGGACACCATTTACCGACCTGAACGGTAACGGTCAATGGGATCCGCCCAATGAGCCGCTAAACGACGATCTGGGTAAAGATGGGGTGGGGCCATACGACCGCCAGTATAACGGTCCGGATGAAGGTGAGGGCGATGGTCTTCCCACTCCAGGCGAACCGGATTTCGATAAAACCGATAAAGATGAATCCGACCAGATTGGTTTAACCAGCCTTTCCATCTATCGTTTAATTGAAGGTGGTGGTGGCGATGGCTGGCCCAAACACGACGAAGGTTTGTGGCGACGCATGACCTACCACAATTTCGATACCACCCTCCAGCGTTCCAATATCCATCTGCTTTTTGGTTCGGGACCCTTCGAATTGCGCAAGGGTACCCGCCAGCGTTACTCCATGGCGCTGGTCTTTGGTGCCGACCTGGAAGATCTGATTTTCAATAAAATTACCGTGCAGGAAATCTATAACGCCAATTACAACTTCTCCAAACCGCCTTACAAACCGCTGCTCACGGCAGTGCCGGGCGATGGGAAAGTGTACCTCTACTGGGATGATGTGGCGGAAGAGTCCCGCGATCCTTTCCTGCGCGATTCGCTGGGGAATCCCCGCAAGGATTTTGAAGGTTACCTGATCTACCGCAGTTCCGACCCGGAATTCCAGGATATTAAAGTAATTACCGATTCCAAAGGCAATCCCAAGTACTGGAAACCGATCGCTCAATTCGACCTCAAGGATGGTATTGTGGGACCGGATCCCATTGGCATTAACGGAGCCCACTTCTGGCGGGGCGACGATACCGGTTTGCAGCATTCCTATGTGGATACCGATGTGATTAACGGTCAGCGCTATTACTATGCGGTGGTCAGTTACGACCAGGGCGATCCCAATTACGGAACCACCGGATTACAGCCTACCGAATGTACTAAAATTATTCGGGAAGATTTTGCCGGGAACCTGGAATTTGTGGATATCAACTGTGCGGTGGTAACACCCAACGCCCCGGCAGCCGGATACGTTCCTCCGGAAATTGATGGCGATCTGGAACAGGTGACTTACGGCGTGGGAACCGGACAGCTAAATGTGGAAGTGATTGCACCGGGACTGGTGGAAGAAGGAACCACTTACAAAGTGCTGTTTCATTCCGAGGGAGAGCTTCCCGATTACAAAACTACCACTTACGATATTTACAAGGAGCTTCCGGATACTTCTCTGCTAGTTGCCGGGGACAATGATGCTACCGAATTTGGTCCCGGCAAACCCAGTTTACCGTTCGACGGAATGGTGGTTACTTTCCGCAACGATACAACCATCGACATCGATCGGGAGCAGACTGGCTGGCTGGTGGGCAACAGCAATCTGGACATTCATGTACAAAAACACAAAGCTTTTGCCGTGCTGTCCACTCC
>JALXCH010000577.1 GCA_026991005.1 Calditrichia bacterium
GCCGGGTAACCAGAAAAGTACTGTGCAGATTGATGTTCATCATCTCCTGCCATCTCTCGAAAGGTGTTTCGGAAATCTCGCCTTCCATCCAGAATCCTCCCATCAGGTGCAGCACCACATTCAGGTGCCCCATCACATCCAGCGCTTCACTGAAAAAAGATTCCACTTTTTCTTCCAGGGTCAGATCGGCCTGCATTCCATGAAGCCGCTCACTGGGACCGACCAGATCCTGCAAGGCACTAAATTTTTCCGGAGAGCGATAATTGGTAAATACCTCAGCCCCCTCCTGTAAAAACTGGCGAATAACTTCCTGGCCTAAAAATCCTGTACCGCCGGTGACAACAACCTTTATTTGATGCAACAACTCCTGCATGGTCGTCTCCTTTTTTCATTCCATTTCTCTCTGGCACGGAATATACAGAAAAGTATTTCTGGAATCCATCGTTAACCAATTGTCAAATTAAATTTGCCGAAAGTATTGCAAAGCAAATTGTTAACCGGAAATGAGCTTATGAGATGTACATGCGTGCGCCTTGGCTCGCATTCGCTCCCAGTCATTCATAGAGGCAGTATTCCACTCGTCCCGCTCTCAGTCCCAGACCCGTTCCGGGAGTCCGTCCACTCGCAGAGCCCGTATCGGGCGGGAGCCTTCGGATATCGGATAGAGAACCGTTTAGTCAGAGTCCTCTGGGTAGGATGCTTCGCATTTATCCGGTCAAAAAGAGCAAATTTCCATGTGCACAATTCAATATAATTCAAAATTCTTAATTCAAAATTATCAATTATTTCTCTCGTCCCTATGGGACTCAAATGGTGTGGGAGGGATTCTCTTTCTTTCCCATGGCTGAAGGCCATGGGCTAAAATCTGTCGGCCACTCCGTGGCCTCTCATCCTGCCAACCGATAGTTTTTTAAATCCAGAGATTTTATTCCGACCACCTGGAGTATTTGATCAAAAATATCTTTTCTAATGATTGACACAAATTCCAATTAACAAATCACAAATCCCAAATCCCAAATAACAAATCCCAAATCACAAATCCCAAATTCCAAAAACAAATTATAAATCCAAAGAATAATTATTTTTAATTCGTGTCCATTCGTGTGATTCGTGGGCAAACTTCTTCTTTTTCTAAATTCTTTCGGACACTCCGTGGCCTTGTATCCTGCCAGAGGAGAATCTTTCTGATTCAAATATTCAATTCTGATTATCCGGAGTATCTGCTCAAAAATAACCTTTCTAATTATTCCTATTATTTCCTGTTAGACCCGATATGCCCTTATGCTCTATGCCCTATGCCCTATACTCTATGCTCTATGCTCTATGCCCTATGCTATTCCGTTCGGATGCTCTAACGTTTTTTCAGTGCCTTCTGTGGTCTCTGTGGTTTTAACGCCAATTAATGATGTTCAAATCAATTCCAGAAAGATGCAGATCACTCGGAAAACGGAGTGATTTCACAACAAAAGTTCATCCAGTTCTTCCACCGGAATTCCCAGCATTCTCGCCAGCTTTCCAAAATGTTCCGCGCTGATAAACCCCATTTCCGCAAATGCCATTAAATAACCATACACCGCAAATTTGTTTTCACGGCTCATCTTCGGTAAATCCTCTCGCAGAAATTCTTCCAGTTCCCGATAATATTTTTCCTGGTCCGGATTGGTTTTTTCCATGATGCGCGTCCTCCCGGGAAGGTTGATATTACCCAAAAAAAATTATTGCTTCGGCATCCAATTTAAACATCCAGAGGTGTTAAAAACAAGTTACCCTGAAGATACCGCGAGCGTGGTGTTTTTAAAGTTCCTTTTTAAAAATTGGATATTTCTCCAATTCGCACAGTCCAACTATTCTCTTTCCGGAGTACTCATAACCAGATTCATGGGAAACCCAAATCCTTTTTAATGGCTGTGCCACTATGGAATATTGTTCAAGCCTGTAGAATATTCTACAACAAAAGTGGATCATCGTCCCATGGCTGTTCTTGTAACATCAGTAATAATAATGGGTTGAAGAAAACAGCCCCGTTCTGGCACGAATCCTGCCATTTAATTGAGTAGAACGAAAGAGAGAGAACAATGGGAACTGAAACAGGAAAAATAATCGGAAAGAGTACTCGCGGGGTTACGGTGCGCCTTTCCTTGGAAGAAATCCGCAAAAAGTTATTTGCCGCGGTTAAGAGTCTATAATAATAAACATTTTAAGGAGGTGATTTGGATGATGAATGGAATGGGTGGTTTTGGATTGATGGGTTTGGGCTGGTTATTCTGGATCGTTCTTTTAATGGTGATTATCTGGGCAGTGGTTCGGCTGGTGAATGCCAATCAGAGCAGAGGAGAGCTTCCTCCCGAGCGTCCTGATGATGCGCTAAGTGTGTTAAAAAAACGATATGCCCGGGGAGAAATTTCTCGCGAAGAATACTTGAAGATGAAACAGGGTTTAACATCTTAATTGGATGTTCCGGCAAGGGAGGGGCGGCAATAATAATGAAATTAAAGGAGATAATATCATGAAATCGCATGAACATGTCGATGGGGAAACGGTTCAGGAAGAGATGCACCAGGGCCATTCTCATTCCCACGATTGCCACGACGAGAATTGCGAGCATCACAACCATTCCCATCACGGAGGTCATAAAGCACACCAGAACCATGGAGAACACCATGGTCATGGGGAGCATCACGAAATGGAGGGCCATGACCATAGCTGCCATGGTGGTGGGCATGATCACCACGCCCACATGGTCGCCGACTTCCGCAAGCGCTTCTGGATTTCTTTAATCCTTACCCTCCCAATTTTGTTGTTGTCTCCTATGATTCAGCAATTTCTGGGTCTGGGAGAAGCCCTGCGCTTTCCGGGAGACATCTTTCTATCTTTTCTTTTCTCTTCAGCGGTCTTCTTTTATGGGGGCTATCCCTTTCTGAAGGGAATTTATGAAGAATTGAAAAATAAACAACCGGGTATGATGACCCTGATTGGGTTGGCTATTTCCGTAGCCTATTTTTACAGCAGTGCTGTGGTGTTCGGACTGAGCGGGAAAACCTTCTTCTGGGAGCTGGCCACCCTGATTGACATCATGCTGTTGGGGCACTGGATCGAAATGAAATCGGTGATGGGCGCCTCCCGGGCGCTGGAAGAGCTGGCGAAGTTGATGCCTTCCGATGCTCACAAAGTCCTGGCAAACGGCAGCATTCAAGACGTTCCGCTGGAAGAACTGCATCCCGGCGATCGGGTGCTGGTGAAACCGGGCGAGAAGATACCTGCCGACGGAATTGTTGTAGAAGGACAGTCTTCGGTGAACGAAGCCATGCTCACCGGCGAATCGAAACCGGTGAGTAAAAAAGCCGGGGATGCGGTGATAGGCGGAGCGGTTAACGGGGAAGGTTCCCTGACCGTGGAAGTGCAGAAAACCGGCAAGGATTCGTTCCTGTCTCAGGTGATCGATCTGGTGCGGGAGGCTCAGGCCAGTAAATCGAAAACGCAGGATCTGGCCAATCGGGCGGCCCTGTGGCTGACGCTCATTGCCATTGGCGGTGGCGCCATTACCCTGTTCGTCTGGCTGGCTATCATGAATCGGGATTTTGCTTTTGCCCTGGAACGCACAGTCACGGTGATGGTGATTACCTGCCCGCACGCGCTGGGGCTGGCCGTACCGCTGGTGGTGGCGGTTTCCACCGCTATTTCTGCTCGCAACGGCCTGTTGATTCGCAACCGGGTGGCTTTTGAGGCGGCACGCCATATTGAAGCCATTATTTTCGACAAAACCGGTACGCTTACCGAAGGCAAGTTTGGTGTTACCGATGTGCTGGCTCTCGATGGACGCTTCTCGCCCGGAGAACTGGTGCAATATGCTGCTACGGTGGAAGCGCATTCGGAGCATCCCATTGCCCGCGGTATTGTGGATTTTGCTGAAGAGATTGCTGAAGTGAGCGATTTTACCGCTATTCCGGGCAAGGGCGCCCAGGGTAAGGTGGATGGGAAACTGGTGCAGGTGGTGAGTCCCGGTTATTTGCGGGAGCAGCATATTGATCTGCAGGATGAACGGGTGGATGTCCTGAAGTCGCAGGGAAAAACGGTGGTATTTGTACTTCTGGAAGGAGAGGTAGCCGGTGCCATTGCCCTGGCCGATATGATTCGTCCGGAATCCAAAGAAGCGGTGCGTAAATTGAAAGAAATGGGAATTCGTACCATGATGCTAACCGGCGATAATGCCCAGGTGGCCAAATGGGTGGCCGACGAGCTGGGATTGGACGAGTATTTCGCGGAAGTATTACCGCACAAAAAAGCGGCCAAGATTAAGGAAGTACAGGCACGCGGACTGACCGTGGCGATGACCGGCGACGGCGTGAATGACGCCCCGGCATTAGCGCAGGCCGATGTGGGCATTACCATTGGTGCCGGTACCGATGTGGCGGTGGAAACGGCCGATATTGTCCTGGTGCGCAGCAATCCCCTGGACGTGGTCTCCATCGTTGGTCTGGCCAAAGCCACCTACAAAAAGATGGTGCAGAATCTGGCCTGGGCAACCGGTTACAACGCCTTTGCCATTCCGCTGGCCGCCGGGGTGCTGTACGGTCAGGGAATTCTGCTCTCTCCCGCAGCCGGTGCCGTGTTGATGTCCCTGAGTACCGTGGTGGTGGCCATTAACGCCCGGATTTTAAAATTCAGGAAATAAAATGGCGAATTTCTAAAGATACCATGATGGCTGTTGTTATTAAAAGCCGATCGAATGTTTTTATTTATTCCACAATTAAAGCAACCGGTCGTTCTGAGCCCTGGGACAGCAAGGCGAAGAATATCATGGGTGAAATATTTAGTTGATTTCTGGGATTTAGGTAATTTTAATGGAGTAAGTCTTTTTTTTGTTTAATACACAAGTGGCGAACTGATCCGGAGGGCGGGAGTAAACATCGAGACCCTGCGGTTTTACGAACGGAAGGGGTTGTTGCTGGAACCACCCCGCAGTCCGGGTGGGTTTCGGCTTTACGGAGAAGAGGATTTGAAGCGTTTAAAATTCATCGGAATGGCCAAGCAACATGGATTTACCCTGAGCGAAATCAGGGAGTTGCTGGATCTCCGGGTAGATTCGCGAACCACCTGCGAGGAGGTGCGAAAAATTGCGGAGGAGAAATTGTCCATCATCGAACAAAAACTGCGGGAACTCCGCCCGATAAAACGAGCGCTCCACCACCTGGTGCAAACCTGTCAGCAAACCGGCACGACGGGAAATTGTCCCATTCTGGAAGCCTTCGAGAAAGAATAATTGAATCGAATCAATAGGGGAAACCGAATGTCCCTATGCCTGAAATCGGGGACGATTTCATCCCGAAAGCAAACAGGGAAGTTTGCGTTTTAGTCGGGATATGTCCCTATATCTTTATGCCCCTATGCCCTATGCTCTATGCTCTTTTCCCCTATTCTCCCTATTCCCCTTATAAACCCTATATACCCTATTTCCCCTATTTCCCCTATTTCCCCTATTTCCCCTATATACTTCACACCCCCATCCCCCTTCCGTAACCAGCAAAGTTCCCTCCTGATGAAATCATCCCAGCGTCACATCCAGATATAGCATGACCAGAATGCCAATCATGGTACCGAAGGTAGCAATCCGCTCGTGCCCTTTGCGGTGGGTCTCGGGAATAATTTCGTCGCTGATGACGTAGAGCATGGCACCGGCGGCAAATCCCATGGCGTAGGGCAGAACCACACTCATGGCACTCACTGCCCAGGCGCCTAAAATAGCCAGGGGAATCTCCACCAGTCCGGCTCGAATACCCACCAGGCTGGCGTAGAAACGTTTGCCCATTCCGGCGTTCAGGGAGGAGATGGACACTGCCAGTCCTTCGGGGATGTTCTGAAATCCAATGGCCAGCATCAGAATTACCGCATCTTTCATATTACCGGAGCCAAATCCCACTCCCACCGCCAGTCCTTCCGGCATGTTGTGGAGGGTAATGGCAATAATGAACAACCATACTGCTTTCAAGCGCTTGGAATGGCCTCCTTCTTCCCCCATAATGAAATGCATGTGGGGAATAAAATGATCGGCCAGATCCAGGAAGATCACCCCCAAAATAATACCTACCATGACGGAGTAAATACTTCCGTATTCAATTCCCGGTAAAATTAAACTGGTAAAACTGGCGGTAAGCATGATGCCGGCGGCAAAACCCAGCATGGCATCCAGCATTTTCTGAGAGACCCGGGAGAAAAAAAGTACCAGTAGAGCACCCGCAGCATTCATAGCGGTAATAATGATTCCGCCAATTAAACCCAGTATAACGGGATTATGGCCAAATACCTGTGTAAACCATTCACTAAATGCCTGCATACATCCTCCTTAACTGTAGAACTTCTGTGAAGTAAATACAAAAAACAGAGGTGGAATTCAAGCAAATCAAAAAATAATAAGCCATTGAGTTTAACGGGTAAAATCAGGAGCAGTATTGAAAGCGATGGTTTGGCAAAAATATTGGCACTTCGTCCTAAATTTTACCGTTAGCTACTATTAACCCGAATTTCACCAGGGCAGTTTCGCAAACATGTTGGATAGCTGCCTGGGAGGAAAAAGTGTCCCGGTGTAAAGAGGAACGGGATTACGGCAACCAGCAAATTCCACCGCTGTGGAAGAATAATTAAATTTTCACTTCCTCTTATCCGTCCGGTAAAGTGTATTTCACCGAAGCGGAGTTTTTTCTTCCACCAGAATGAAACTCCTTCTGCACGTCATTTAAAAGAACGGTAAGGGGCAACACCCCTTACCGCGAAGTTTACCGGGCGCCTGACTTTTTCGTTTTAATGGGAATGCGGAGGAATGTAGTGAATGTATTCGTGAAGGACTCGAATCTCAAAATCCTGATCTTCAATATGCGAGTCCAGCAAATCGCGCATGGAAATGAATCCCTTCAGCGTCTGTCCATCCACAATGGGAATATGACGCATGCGGAACTTTTTAACCAGCGCGGTACATTCCGACACAGTGCAGTGAACGGGAGCGGCAATTACTTCCTGGGTCATCGCTTCTTCAACTTTCACCTTTGTGGGATATTTACGCTGTGCAATAACGCGCATGAGCAAATCTCGTTCGGAAAAAATGCCCACCAGTTTATCTCCGTCCAGTACGGGAACAGCGCCAATCTCCTCCCGTGCCATCTCCTCCACCACTTCCTGCACCGTTTGCCCTACCCGGGCGCAGCAAATCTGCTGATTCTCGATGAGTTTATCGATAAACATAATGAGTCCTCCTGTTTTTGGTGAAATATGATTTACCCCCAATGAATGTTAAGATACAAATGGTAAATACTATCACGTTCCTGTATTCATTCTCCCGGTTGTATTATTTAGTGGTCACTGTAATATGACATGAAGTTGAGCGAAAAAAAAGAAAAATTTTGTAGGTAGCACAATTTTTTTGAATTAAAAATGTAAATATGAACTTTAAAAAATGGAAAATTTTTTAGGATGTGAAAAAAAGGTGTGCGGAACACGAACTTGCATGATTCGCAGTTTGTTGGTTGAATCCGGGATTTGTTTCCGGAATATTCCTGCTTTGTTGGGGCCAGTTAAAACTAACCGGAATTCCCGGGGAGTTTCAGGTGCAGTTTCTGAAAGTAAAAATTGGCTTTGAACCGGGACTTGTTATTGCTGCGTTCGGGCAATGGGCCAAGCTATGTCCCTATTTGCTCAAAACTATCTTTTGCATGGTTCGAAATGTTCCTGCCCGAAGCATAACAAAATAGACTCCGGAAGAAACGCGATTTCCGTTCTCATCGGTTCCGTCCCAGCGAACTTCTCCTTTTTCACCATCCCCTGTACCGCGAAAGAGAGAACGAACTTTTTGCCCGGTTATAGAAAATATGATTATTTCGCAAACCACGGGTTGATGTAAATAACCATTTTGGGTTTCCCAGCGGATGGTTGTTTCGCCATTAAATGGATTGGGAAATCCAGGGAGTAATCGAAAGCCGGAGAGTTTCACCGGAGCATTCATCTGTGGTAGGAATAGAATTCTTTGCCTGGCTTCCAGGTGGGTGTTCCCGTTGGCCTCAGCACTCAGTAAAAAATAGGTCACATAATAAGCAGAATCTGATCCGGGAAGGAACGCATCAACATATCTGTAAAAAGCCGGGTGAGTGCTATTCCCTTGTCCTTTCAGTGTAGGGAGTTGTTTATATGATGCTATCTCGATGGTTTTAGAGCCAATTTTTCTCTGCAGGATAAATCCTGCATTATTTATTTCTGCCTGGGTGCTCCATTCCAACACAACGCTGTCTGCCACCTGCCGGGCAGAGAATTCCTGTAACTGCACCGGTAGCGGTGTGTCTCCATCGCTAAAACCGTATGTGTGGTCATCCGTTTTTACCCAGATTTTTCCCATATCTGTGTAGCGATAATGGAGCGGACTCTCGTGGTAAATCTCATTACCAAAAAATGTCCCGCTGTTTACGGTGGGACGTGTGCGATAGGGTGCTTCGGAATTAGAGGCCGAAAAGTACGGTTCACCCCATCCGGTTGCCTGGTGCCCGTAAAGCAGAGCGGAATACCAGGCGTAGTGAAACTTGTTCTGATCGTACCCTACCGACGATGTAGTGGTTGTAATCGACCAGATGGAAAATCCGATTGTTTGTTGATAATTGCGTAACTTATCGGCTTTGCTTATCCAATCTGTTTCTGAGGCATAATTGCCCAGTTGAATCTGGTAGCTTTCGGAGAGGTAAACATCGTTGCTATTCAGGTGGGTAGGTTCCCCGGTTGGATTATAGGTTGGATCCACCGCATCGCCAAAAACATCATCAGGATCCCATCCATTGGCACAAACCGAAAGGTTGTATTTGTGCACAGAATCCACTGCAGCATTTTGCCGGATGCGGCTCACATCGTAGTCGTAACCAAAATCATCCAGAAAAATGCCGTCTGCTCCGCTCGCCTGCCACTCCTGAATACAGGTACCGATGGAATCCAGAGTCAAATTTTTCGTGCTAACACCCAGATCAATATAACCAAACACTTTTGTAGAATAGTTCTGGTGCAATAACTGAATAATTTGAACCGTTTTATTATGATCGCTGTGAGCGGCTTTCTCCAATCCGTCTCCCAGTACTACAAAATCATATTTTCCCAGAGTCTCTGCTGCGACATTCACATTACCCTGTGCATTGTTGATTAAAGAGGGATAACCATAATAAATTAGTAATTTTCGGAGATTCAGGCTCTGGCTCATCGAAAGAGTGTGGCAGAATAAAAGAATGAAAATAATGCGCTGCATGGCGACCCCTTCATTGTTTGATGTCTTCCTGGGATGTACTTCTTTAATTTGCAGGTTTTCCTTCGGTATTTTCAGGAAAATTCCAGATAAAAAATTCGGTAAAAACCTTTGAGAATTTTTTTACGAAAATTTTAGTGGATCATTAGCCGAGAAAACCTCAAGAAAGATATTCTGCAATTGGCGATAAAGGCAATAAAAATTTTGTTTTGAAAATCGATTTTACCTGCGTTTTTTGTGTTGCTTTTATTGAGCCACCTTTATTCGAGCGGTGGAAAAAGTAATGCAGGTTTACATCGATCGCGCGGAGTTTTGGAATAATTCCGATTTGCCAATTCACCTCTGAGGATAATATTTTATTTGGTGAATAACCAATTTCTATGGGTTCCAGAAAACTGCGGCAATCCACGGAAAAAGGCACCCGTAACAGAACTTCCCAGAGGTGCCGATAAACTTCTAAACGGCATTCCGAGGAAAGGCTGTGCCAGGGAAAGCTCAAAGTTCCGCGCCGTGTTTTAACCGCAACAACCGTCAATGACGCAACGGTTTTTTTGCAGTGCGCAGTGTCTTCGCAGCATCACCGCTCGTCTCCCCTGAACGAAATTTTAATCCACTGTGTGAAGGCAGTAACTGTTAAGCAGTTAGGTATTTAACATCCCGCCTCAATTGCCCGGAATTCTATGGGGAGGATTAAAATAATTGTGAATTAAGAACTTTTAATTTCGCAACCACAGAAAGCACAGAGGGCACTGAATGAAAATATCCATGACCAATGAAAAATAGAAATTTTTGTTAAATAAATAAGGAAAGGATGTTTTTTGCTCAGATACTCCGCGTGGTTTGAATAGATTCTCGGGATTAGAAAATCATCCTCTGGAAGGCGAAGAGCTTACAAAGGAAAAAAGCACTCGACCTCTTCCAAGTTCCAGAAGAACAAATGAAGTAATCTGTAAATTTAAATTAATTTTTACAACTGTAAAAGAAACATGTGGAAACAGAGCTTGTCCATCCAGATGATTCTAATTTGTAGAGGAATCTGCCTCTTCACAGCATCCATCCCAATACAGGCTTTTTTAATCGGGCGGAATGCACAGATGAGCAAGGAAACTTTTGTAATTCCAATTGTTTGAAAAATCGTTGGTGGAAACAAACATTCTTTTTAAAAACCCCTTTCAAAATAAAACTGCCCAGGCATTGGAATGTCCGACAATTTCAAACTTCCATCGGTTGCTCCCTTGTTTTTTTCCGTTTAAGACGTTATTTTATGAAAAAAAGGTTTATCCATGAAGAAGAGACCTGAAGTCTGGTCCCGGCGGGAATTTTGCCGAATAGCCGCTCAGGGAGCAGCGGGATTTTCTCTCTCCCTTACCTTACCGGTAACAGCTGCCACTGATAAACCTGCAACCAATATTAAACAGGCATTGCAATTTCCCCGTACTTCCCAATCACTCCCCGGAAAATACCCGGGTAAGGTGGTAGAAGTGGTTCATTCCCAATCGGTTCAGGGTTTAACCCCGCAAACAGAGATCGTTCAATGGATGTTGGAGAAGGCGTTGCTTGAGCTAACCCGGAGTACCTCCCTGGTGCGAGCCTGGCGCCAATTTATTTCTCCCGATGATGTGGTAGGGCTAAAAGTAAATCCCGTTGCCGGAAAATTGCTTTCCACCAGTCGGGAACTGGTGCAAGTGGTGATTCGCCAGCTGGAATTAGCCGGTGTCCCCCGCAGCAATATTATTATCTGGGATCGTCGAGAATTCGAACTCCACGAAGTGGGTTTTACTGCCCGGAATTTTCCGGGTGTCACCATCCTGGGTACAGAGCGGAAAGATGCCAGTGGCTCTTTTTACGATGCAGATGGGCGGTTGTACAGCGAGGCGATGATTGATCCCGAATGGTACTATTACGCCGATTGCGAAATGAAGTACGATTCTGAAACACTCCCTTACATGGTTAATGAGGGAAAATATTCTTATTTTTCCAGAATAGTAACCCGGAAAGTCACTAAAATTATTAATCTTCCCATTCTGAAAAACGCAGGTTCTTCTATCACCCTTTGTTTAAAAAATCTGGCTTACGGTTCAATTACCAACACTGCCCGGTTGCA
>JALXCH010000578.1 GCA_026991005.1 Calditrichia bacterium
CAAACACGAGCAGGTTACGAAAGTCATCGATAAAATTTATGAAAAACGAATCGGGTATGCCCAGGCTCTGTATGACCTGACCGATCGTTACCTCTACTGGCAACTGGGTTCTGCATCAGAAGATGAAATAGAGGTAGAAACTACCGGTGGTGGTCTGGTAACACTGCCCTCTTACATCGACCAGAATTTGCTACCCAATTATTCCCAGAGCCTGAGTTATTTCAACATTTCCACGGGTGGTGGTTCCGCAACTTTACTTAACAATAATGGATTTATGATGATGAGTGGGGGAAGTGCTTTGACCGGAATGCAGTTTTCGGTTTCCAGCGGTGTGGCTAATTTGCGGCAGTTTACCACCCCGCGTCCAATGGTTCGGGCTCGGGTAGGTACACCGGATTTCCTTACGGAATTTCATCCCGACGTGAAGGTGATCCACGACCGGCTGGCACAACAATTAAACGCTCCGCAAATTAATTCCATTAATGTATTCCTGTACAAAGATAAATATCGCGCCCACATTCTGGCTCGCTTCGATGCGACGCATCCGGTGGGAATTGCCAACTACAGCTTTACCATTGCCGATGCAGCCCCCATGGGAGGAAGTGGCTCCAGTGGTGGGTCGGGAAGTGGCGGAAGCGGAGGCTCGGGAGGAACCAGCGGAGGCAGTGGTTCAGGAGGTGGGAGCGCCACCACTCTGGGCGGTTCTACCATGTTAGGCGGAGGGAACCTGCCTGGAGGTACAACTCTGGGTGGCAATATTTTAGGCGGAAGCGGAGGCAGTGGCTCGGGCGGAGGCAGTGGTACCACTCTGGGTGGGAGTATTTTTGGCGGAAGCGGAAGCTCGCTGATAAATTCCGGATACTACAACTCCAGCCTCATTAACTATACCAGCGTTGTGTACCAGGGCATGATGCCCAATATGGGTGTGTACTCCACCCACTTTAAAATGATCGGGAAGAAGAAAAGCTTCCGATCCTACTTTATTCCCACCGAATTGGGTGAGACCTCGCACGACTTCACCCTGAAGATTCGTGCCCGTTCTACCAGCGGGTATGTAAACCGCCGTATCGCCGATTTCACGGTGCACTTCGACGGTACCCAGAATAACCAGTACCAGGGAACAGTGCACATGAAGGATGATAACACACCGCCTATAGTGGTAAAGGTTAAAATTCCTGCATATCAGTACAGCACCAGCAGTATTCTCAATGTGCATGTGGATGCAGTGGATTATGAATCCGATGTGGTAGAACTGGCTTATGCGGTGGGAACCAGTTTATTCCCGCCTCATCCGGATAGTGTGAGCTGGAAAAGCGTGGGACCGCGTACGGATTTCAACATCTACAATTTGTCCTTGCAGCACAATCATATCTATTTCGTGTATGTGCGAGCGAAAAATAGTGTAGGTATGTGGGGTCCGCCCAGGGCTTCCAATTTTGTGAAGATCGACACCACGGCTCCCGGCGCGGTGACTGTAAACTTTACCAGTCCTTATCCGTCGGATGTGCAATCGCCACCGAGTTTACAGAATGCCATTACCAATTATAATTCTACGGTAACCTTCCAGCAGGAACTGAATGGGACCCAGTTTAGCTTTGTGATTCCCACTTCTCCTTCCGGTGGCTCTTCAGGAGGATCCGGTATCGGTGGCAACGATTCGCTTACCTATATGTTCAATATCATCGGGAATTTCCTTGGGCAGTACGTGTACACCCAGAACGACACAATTCCACCGGGAATTCGGGTGCATTTCGATCCCGCCAGCGATACGGAATCGGGAATTTACCAGTACATGTTCAAAGTGACCACATCGCCTAACGATCCCATGCCCAACAGTGGCTGGCGTTTACTGGGCACCGATGCCAATGGACACCCGCTTACCCGCATTAAATTGGTGGGAGAACCGCTGGCGTATATGGATACCTTCTATGTCCATATTCGAGCCATGAATAAAGCAGGCCTCATTGGGCCGGTAACCACCAGCGGGCCGATTCGTCCGCTGGATCGTACCGCTCCCACCAAACCGGGTCTGTCTTATGGAAGTATTCCTGATTCCTGGCCCTATTACAATGGTTCGGTTAGCACGATTATTCTGGGTCTGAATCCGGCTAAAGATAACGAAACCGGTATTGCTTATTACGAATACAAAATTGGTAGCAGTCCTGGTAATGGAGATATTGTTAGCTGGACGCATCGCGCCATATCTGCTTATCATGCGCCGGGTCAGTTAGGAAATATTGATTTCCCCTCCGATCTGTTTAATACCTCCAGCGGCTTTACACTCTTCCCGCCAGCAGGCGTAGGTAACAACTGGACTTTTGTTGGAAACATCAACCGGATCAAAATCGATAGCCTATCGCTTAGTACGGGACAGACGGTTTACGTAACGATTCGCGCCGTGAATGGTGATGGCATGCGCGGTACCTCCGTGACTTCTCGGGCAATTCGCATCGATAATACACCTCCCAGTACCGGGACTGTCAGTGTGCACTACAATAACGGGAATCATAGAATTTCGGTTACTCTGGATAATTTCTCCGATTCCGAGTCGGATATTTATGGAATGAAAGTAGCCATCCGCAAGAATTCCAATCCTTCGGATACGCGTACCAGAACCTATATTGTGCCGACAAATCTGCTTTCTACCGGCAGTTCTGTAACGTTAGAGATGCCGGGGACATACCAACCGGGTACCGCATACACGGTGCGCGTGGTGTTTGCGAACCGGGCGAATCTGAAATCGCCCATTCGCCAGACGAGTTTTATCACCGGCTATGGCGGTAGCGGAATGACGTTTGGAGGCGGCCACAACTTCGGTGGTGGAGCGAATTTCGGTAATCCCGGCATTCCCGGTCCGGGCAATATCCAGCCACCTGTTGGTGGAGGTGGTGGAATTAATCCTCCCGGACCCATCGGCCCGGGACATTAATCCTGACGGGAAAATGAAACGAAAACTGGTTATTTATTCACAATGTAAATAAAATGTTTGAAGATAAAAAACGAGGGCTTTATGCGAAGGATTTTCATCGGAGCACTGTTGTTTTTGTGGAGCCTGTCAGCATTTGCTGGCGAAATGCCCGATCTGGTTGGGTTTAGTGATGGAAAAGTCAGTTACATCTTTTTAACCAGACCGATTCCCCGGGGACAGGGAGTGGAGCTCTGGAAAAAAGTGGGGCAGGGCACCTGGGAGAAAGCCCTCCCGGTGGTGGTACGCCCCATCGACGATCCCTTCCAGATGCAAAAAATGCTGGGACCGGATTTTGCTACGCTGGCGCGTACCATGAAAAACCCCGATCCCGGACGCATCCTGACTAAATTGCAGGTCGATCCCGTTTATTCTCTGATGCTCTGTTTCAAACTCCCCAAACTCTCGGTGCTGCTGGGCCGGTTGCTGATTGATCCCAAAGTGAAAGAAGGAGAGCAGGTTCAGTATTACGTGGCTTTTGTAAATCAGGATAATGAAG
>JALXCH010000579.1 GCA_026991005.1 Calditrichia bacterium
CCTTTTACCACACGGCGAACACGACCTTTGTAAATGTCGCCCACCATGCGTTCGTTATCGGGACGTTCCACAAATATTTCCACTAACTTCCCGTTTTCCAGAATAGCAATTCGTGTATCTTCGTTGGTCGAGTTTATAATAATTTCTTTCTTCATCGTTTCACCTTCTCATATTCGCTTTCACTCTCTCTTCCATCTGCATCAGGACAGGTTCGCAGTCAGGATTTCGAAGGGGTCTTTCAATGTCCCATCTTCCAGAACGAACTGTCCGGTCCGTTGCGTTAAAAATTGTCGGTAATCCACCTGATGTGCGGCAAACAACGATTCCAGCACCTCGTTAATCTTAGCCATCCGTCCCTCCTTGCTGCGGATGACGACCCGCAACTTGTTGTCTTCCAATTTCATTTCCTGAACAAAGGGACGGATATCCACTGTTTTCACGCCTTTTTTTGTTTCCCGTTCTATGGGAATTTCCTCCCTGTTCAGCCATTCTTCAATCCATTCCGCCGGCAGCTTAAAATCCTCCAGGAAGGTTTCGTACACAAACCAGTTAATGACGGCTGCCAGTGCCGGGACTTTCGCAAAAACCGTTTTTTGCCGAACGATTTGCATCCCGGGAGGCAGAACCAGGTTTAGTTTTTCCATGAAATCCGTTTCCCGCCCGATGTTCACTTCCACATCCAGATATTCGGCGATACTGGCGACACCCAACACCAGCGGAGGACCAAAGGAAATTTTGGGGCGGGGAGTAAAGCCCTGGGAATACACCAGGGAGATCCTGGCGCGCCGAGCCGCCCTCTCCATTACCCGCGCCACATCCAGATGGGAAATAAAGCGCATCTGGCCGGTTTTGGTGTACTGCACCCGAATTTTCTTTCGTGCCACAGGTACAGCCACCTGCCGCCGCTTCTTCCCGCGACCGTAAGATATGGCAGCAGGTACTCCCGAAGCGGCTGTTTCCGTTACCGAAACGACGCTTTCTCTACGAGCTGGCTGTTTTTGCGGCGTTTGGCGGTAACAACTCACCACCGCTTCAAATTCTTTCCGTTGTAACCCGCACCCGATGCACACCTTGTCCTTACAGTCCGGGGTAACCTGTGCTTCGTAAGCCCGTTTCCGCTCCTTCAGTAAAAAAGAGCGGGTAATTCCCATATCGATGTGCTCCCAGGGGAGTGGCACATGGGTAGAAATGGGACGCAAATAGCTTTTCCAATCGATTCCCAACTCCTGAAACACCTCTTCCCAGGTTTCCCAGTGGAAGCCTTCGTTCCAGCCGTCGAAACGGGAGCCTTTGCGCCAGGCCGCTTCCAGAACCGGCATTAACTCCCGCCCGCCGCGGGCAAAAATTGTCTCCAGCGAAGTCACATATCCATCTCGCCAGGTCACATGAATATTGGATTTATTCAACTGCCGGGTAATTAGTTGAATCTTGCGATCCAGCTCCACGGGCAGTTCCTGGCGTTCCCATTGAAACGGTGTGTGGGCCTTGGGCGAAAAAGGGGACAACGACACGTTAATTTTCACATCTTTGTATCCCAGAGCAATTTCCCGGCACTTCAGGACCAGGTCGGCAATGGCCTGCACATCGGCATCGGTTTCGGTGGGGAGACCAATCATAAAATAAAACTTTACCATTTGCCAGCCGTTTTCCAGAATCAAACGCAGGGAATCCAGCAAATCTTCTTCCCGAATATTTTTATTGATGACATTGCGCAAACGCTGGCTACCGGCTTCCGGAGCAAAGGTAAATCCCGTTTTTTTGAACGTTTTCACGAAATCGACCATTTCCGGGGTGAGGCCATCCAACCGCAACGAGGGGAAAGAGAACTTCACATTCTCCTGCGCCAGCAGCATTTTTTCCTTCATCATGAGCCAGCTCAAATCCCGGTAGTCCGAAGTGTTCAGGGAAAGCAGGGAAATTTCGTTAAATCCCGAAGCCGCAATCGCCCGGCGGGTTTGTTCCACAACATCTTCCACCGAACGCTCCCGCACCGGCCGATAAATCATTCCCGCATTACAAAAGCGACAGCCCTCCGTGCAACCACGCATAATTTCCACCGAAAGCCGGTCGTGGGTCACCTCAATTAAGGGAACCAGCGGGCGCATGGGGTAATTTCGCTGCTTCAATTCGGGAAGAATCCGTTTCACAATTCGCGCCGGAACATCCTCGCGCAACCGCACCATTTTTCGGAACTCACCCAGCTCGTTGTATTCCGGTTGGTAAAAGGAAGGAATGTACATTCCTTCGATTTGTGCCAGGTGGAATAACGTTTCTTCCCGGCTCCAGCCATTTTCTTTTCCCTGCAAAAGTACCTGGCTGATTTCCAGTACTGCTTCTTCGCCGTCACCAATTAAAATACCATCGAAGAAATCGGCTACCGGCTCGGGATTCGATGCAGCCGGGCCACCCCCGATTATGAAGGGATGCTCCCCGGTGCGTTCCCGGGAGTAAAGCGGAATCCCGGCCAGATCCAGCATGTTCAAAACATTCGTATAAGTGAGTTCGTATTGCAGAGTAAATCCAATCCAGTCGAATTCCCGCAGCGGGGTGCGACTCTCCAGGGAGAAAAGAGGGATTTGCTTTTCTCGCAGAACCTCTTCGGCATCGAACCAGGGGGCGTACACGCGCTCGGCCCAGATTTCCGGTCGGGAATTGAGTACATGATACAAAATCTCGAAGCCCACGTAGGACATGCCCAACTCGTACAACTCCGGGAAAGCCAGAGCCACCCGAACCTTCACATCCTCGGGCTTTTTGATGACCACATTGTACTCGTTCCCGGTAAATCGTCCCGGTTTATTTATAAAAGGCAAAAATTCCCGCTCTATGCGACTGGATAACTCCATACGTCCCTTACACCCGTTATCACGGAACCATTTTCGGGAAGAGAATTCCTTGCGGGGAAAATGCGTTCTCCTGTGGTCCGGCAGGCAGGATTGATTCACCGGAACTGGCATCAACCCGAAATTTCGGGTACAAACCTGGTGTTCATTCTAAAATCTTTGAAAAATAAATTAATTACTGATACCATCCGGCAAATTCCGAACGTCTATCCCCCATTCTCTTCGCCACTTATTGCACCACACAGATTACCGGCTCAATCGGATGAAAATTGAAAAATTTGAAAATCATTTTACCGTTCCCCGAAAATTCCGGAATGGAGCCACTGTTCAGGGAATGGTTCCGGACACAATTTTGCCTCTTCATATTTACAAAATGGAATAAATGGGAATGGCGGTGACGGAAAGGTTACCGCCATCCCCATTAAACCAATTGAGCCTGAGTGAATTACTCGTAAGCAATTCTTTCCAGATCTTCTTTGATCTGGGGAATATTCTTCACCGTGTCGGGAATAACCAGAATGGCATTTTCGCCGGCAATGGTCGCCAGGATGTTTTTATGTTTCATCTGGTCGATAAAGAGTGCCACACCTTTTGCCCGACCGGTGATGGTACGCACCAC
>JALXCH010000580.1 GCA_026991005.1 Calditrichia bacterium
ATGGAAACAAGACCCAGGATTTCACCCACAACGTAAGTGCTCGTTTGGCCTGGGAATCGCAGCTCACCTGGAGTATGCGTACGGTGTGGAATGAGGATATTCTGGGAAGCTGGGAAGTTAAACGCGAGCGGATGACATCCACCTGTAAGAACTGCCATGCTCCGGATTTCGTGGATACTTACATGCTGATTGCGGACCTGGCCAATTTACAATACAATGAAATTCGCCGGGAATTTGTGCGCTGGACGAAAAAACTCACGAATAATGGTACTATCAAACGTCTGAAAGTTGGGGATAAGTACTATTCCAGTCCGGTACTGAATGGCTGGGATGAAGTGCCGGAACACGAAATGTATTACGCCTGGCATCACGAAGGACGCCGTTTCCGTCATGGTGCCGAGATGATGGGTGCTGACTTTACCCAGTGGCACGGCATCTGGGAAATTCAGGAAGATATGGTGGAACTGATTACCTGGGCAGCAGAACATGGTGATGCCGAAGCGAAAAAATGGGTCAATTCCACCCATCCCTCCAAATTCATCACCTTCTCCCTTTATGACGTACCCGGAAACGAATGGGGTATTGGGGTGATGAAGAACCGGACGCCCTTTGTTTACAACAACTATCCCGATTATTGGGATCGGATTTACAAGAACGTAGAAGCCGCTTACAAACACGGCTTGCTTTCCGAGAGCCAGTGGAACCTGTGGCTGAAGCGGTACAAAAACAAAGATCATTACATGGGGCTGAAGTACTCGGCAGACTCGACCTGGAATTACTACAAATCCCGTCACGACAAAGACTTCAAGAGTCTGAAGGAACAGATTATCGACTTCAAGCTGCCGGGGAAACCGTTCTATAAAAAATAATCGTTTGTTAAGTAACAATTAGGTTTCTGGAAACAACGGCAGGGAGGATATATTCTCTCTGCCGTTGTTTTATGCCGATGATAAAAAACGGCTGGTCGGGATGTTAGCTGAACAAAGTGAACTTCGAATTACTGAAAATATTGTCGTTCGAATTTTAGGGCTGGGAATACTCTGGGGTTGGGTGGAACTCTTTCTGGGAAGCTGGATCAAATCCTGGCAGCCTGCACTGTTTGGAATATTAATGCCCGGAGTTGTGGTATTTTTAATGCTCTTTGCGCGAACGATCGTCCCCTTACCGGGGAGCCTGATATTAATGGGAATTGTGGCGGGGACAATGAAATTGTTTTTAGCGGGGATGGTGTTTCACGGTGCTTTCATGGCCATCCTCATCGAAGCTGTGCTGGTTGAGCTCCTTTTCGGGATTATGGGTTTAAATTTAATCACCTTTATTCTCTCGGCAATTACCGTTCAATTTTATAGTTTGTTTCATCCCTTGCTGTCGAAAGGTGTGTTTTGCCAGTCCACCCATTTTGTGTTTTTTAAACGCTGGCTGGAACAGGTACTTTATGGTGGAATGCAAGATTCACTTTCGGACAGCCGTGTGGGGGTAATATTACTTGCACTGCATTTTTTGATGGGGCTGTTTGTTGGTCTAATGTCCTGGAAACTGCTGAAGTTGTTTTCCTCAAAATTACGTACCTTTTAGATATTTGAAAAATGCCTTCTTGAAATTTTAGTGTTTTCGGTTTTCTATATGAGTGAATGTACATTCTTTTAATAGAGTAATAAATTAAAAGGTAGAGAATGATGAAAACCAGAATTACTCGTCGGCAGTTTTTGAAAATTGCAGGAGCGATGGGTGGTTTAATGACCCTGAAGCCTGCCTGGAACCTTGCTTCCCAACTCACCCCAGCCGAAGCAGCCGAAGCTTCTTCCGGTACTACCTGGATCCCCAGCATCTGTAATTTCTGCTCTTCTTTTTGCGATATCCAGGTGCAGGTGGAAGAAAAAAACGGGGTTCGGCGGATTCGGAAGATTGAGGGGAATCCCAACAGTCCGCTCAACCGGGGCAAAATCTGTGCCCGGGGTCAGGCGGGATGGTTGCAAACCTACGATCCCGATCGGTTGAAGCAGCCGCTGTTGCGGGTACCGGGTAGCAAGCGTGGGGAATGGAAATTCCGTGCTGTTAGCTGGGAAGAAGCCTTCGATTTTATCGAGGAAAAGTTGAAGAAGGTACAACCCTGGGAAATCTCGCTGGTAGGTGGCTGGACGGCGTGCGTCTCCTACATGCACTTTACCTTGCCCTTTAGCCAGGCATATCAAATTCCCAATATAGTCGCATCACCCATGCAGCATTGTGTTGCAGCAGGGCACCTGGGCACCGATCTGGTTACCGGTAATTTTAACGTACATGACGAAATCCTGGCCGATTTCGAGAATGCCCGCTACATTTTATTCAGCCTGAATAATGCCTCGGTGGCGGCTATTTCCACTGCACGGGCAGTGCGCTTTGGAAATGCTAAAAAGAAAGGTGCCCGTGTGGTGTGTCTGGATCCGCGAATGAGCGAATTGGCCGCTAAGGCTGACGAATGGCTTCCCATTAAACCGGGCACCGACATGGCTTTTTTCCTGGCCATGCTCCACGTGCTGATTCGTAAAAAACTTTACGACAAAGATTTCCTAATATCACATACTAATGCCCCGTTCCTGGCTTATCGGGATAAAAAGGGTGTGGTTCAACTGGTTACTCAGAAAGATGGGGCAGGGCGAATTCGAGCTTATTTTGTGTATGATGAGATTCGAGGGCAGGTTGTATCGGTACCGGCATTTTCCAATACCAATCGTCGTTCGGTGAATGGTCAAAAACTGCTGCCTTCCCTTACTGCGCCACGGGGATTAACATTTGGAAATGTGGGGAAGGTACGTACCGTTTTCGATTATTTTGTGGAAGCAACTGCCTTTTACACCCCGGAATGGGCGGCGGGGATTACCGATATTCCTGCGGAAACCATCGAACGCATAGCGACGGAATTTGGGGAGGCAAGACCCGCTCTGGTGGATCCCGGCTGGATGGGAGCCCGCTATCACAACCTCCTTCCCCAGCGTCGCCTGCAGGCCATTATTCAGACCCTGGTGGGCGGTATCGATCGTCCCGGTGGCTGGCTCATGAGCGGGGAATTAAAACATAAAGCAAAAGAGTACTGGGAACGCGAAAAACACGGTTTACCGCAGCCGGAATGTGTGGCAGAACTCCCGGGGATGAAATTCGCCAACAAGTTTGTAGAAACGTATGCCAATCCCCGAGCCTGGAAGCACGGACATCCGGCCTTCACCTTCGTTTGGGCAGAGCAGCAACAGAAACAGGGTAACATAGGCGCCATGCTTCCGGTGATGGCAGATAGCGGTTTGTTGGAGGCGGTTCAGGGGAAGCTTTCCTTCCGCGGAAAACCGTACATGGTGAAGGCATTTATTTTAAACGCTGCCAATCCGATTCGGCATTACTTCCCGGCAGAACGCTGGAAGGAAATTTTTACCCATCCCAATGTCGATCTGGTCGTTGCCATCGATGTGCTCCCTTCGGATACCACCGC
>JALXCH010000581.1 GCA_026991005.1 Calditrichia bacterium
TAGTAGAACCACAAAAATCCCATCCCACAAAATCATCGATATAGCCGTTGCCATCATCATCCACACCATTCACATCACCGGGATCAAACTCCCAGCTGGACCCATTCCATATCACCGTTTTTCCGTTGCCGTTGGCATCTTCCCCTAAATTGTTCCAGAGGTTCTGGATCAAATCCGGATGATCCCAATCCACTCCGGTGTCAATAATGGCGACCACAACCGTATCGCTCCCCGGCGTTGCACCTTCCCACATCCCCCAGGCATAATGGGCTTGAATCTTGGTAAGATGCCACTCGCTGGAAAAATAAGGATCGTTGGGAATGTAGGGGGTAACCTCTTCGGGATAATAAATGGGAATTGCTTCGGCTAACACCAGGTAGGGATCATCGTTAAATTTTTCGATGATTTGAAGAATATTGTCAGTGGGTTCCACTTCCACCCGAAATACATTGCTAAACTTAATATCCCCATCCCGATCCCAGGGTTGGGCAAAGGGAACTTCGGGAGCCACCTGTTTTACCCGGTACCGGTCGAACAGAGCATCGACGGAAGAATAACCACTGCGGATCTTTCCATCCACCTGCTGAATCTCAATATTATCCAGTGCGGGATGAAACACAATACAGAAATAGCGATTGGAATAATCCACTCCTGCTTCCAATTGCGCCATGGCCCAATTCGACAGGGCAAGTAACAGAATCAGAAAAATCCATCTTTTTTTCATACTTCACTCCAATTTAAAATTTATTTGTTTATGGTAAACGAAATTGTTGTCAGAATTTTTTCTCAAAATAAAATGAAATTTAAAATAAAAACCGAGAAAAGTCATCGACAGGGCTCACAAACAATAGCCAAAAATTTTCGTGACAACCGACAATCGACCAACACAAAAACAGAATGAGCCATTCACAAAGGAATGGCTCATTCTCAACAACAACCTTACATAACCACAGGTTTAAATTATTTCATCAGAATCATTTTGCGGGTTTGCACTTTATCGCCCGCTTTGATGGTGTAGAAATAAATTCCACTGGTTACGGGATTGCCTGCCATATCCCGTCCATCCCAGGTTACCTGATAGTAACCGGAATTCATACGGCCATTCACCAGGGTGTTGATTTCCCGACCCAGCAAGTCGAACACCTTCAGGGTCACCTGCTGTCCGGACATATCGGCAGGAATGGCAAAACGAATCGTCGTGGTCGGGTTAAAGGGATTGGGATAATTCTGCTCCAGAGAGAACTCCCGAATCAGATTAGGATCGGTACCGGAAATTCCCACCACATTGGCACTATCCAGCATAACCCGGATCATCACGTTGTAGTTTAATCCCAGATCGCTAAATTTACTCCAATCGCCGGAACTGATTTTGATGTAACTTTTGTCGTAGAACGGCAGCGACTCGTCAATTCCAATATCCTTGGTTAGGGGAGTAAAGCGAACACCCGCATAGAATTCGCCATCGTTGATGGTGATGCCGGTAACATCCACTTCGTTCCAGCCGGCATCCAGATTGGCTTTGGTCATGGCGTATAATTGCGTTCCAGGATACCCATTGGCCCCGTCATCGTCAAAGATAACGAACTGAGCGGTGCCACCCGGATCTTTGAAGTACACCTTAATTTTCACCACATCGGTGGGCCAGCCAATGGGTCGAAAACGTACTGCAACATAGTTTCCGGTACCAACAGGATAGAAGCTTTCGGCAGTGCCATCATCGTATGCCATTTCGTAAATCGTAGAGGACATGGGCGTTGCACATACTTCGTTGGAATAATCGCTCTCGCCCTGTCCCGGATAAACCGCGGTCACCACATAGCAGTAGGTCTCGCCGTTGGTCACGCTGGCATCATGGTAAGAAGCGCTGGTTAAACCCGTGGCAATGGCAGAGCCATAGTTGGGATTGCTCTGCAACCGGCGATATACATTGTAGGTAATATTGGTGGAACTGCTGTAGGTTACAGCCGCGCGCACACCCCACTCACCATCCGGTAAACCATTAGCAGCTGCTACCGAAGCCCAGGTACTCCAGCTTCCCAAGAATACCCAGCTATGCTGACTGGGAACCGTATTTTCATCCAGCGTAATGGAGATGTCGGGAGTAATTTCGATACCTGCCACAAAATCTCCGGGTACCGTCCAGTTTTCGCTGGTCAAGTCATACACATTCCACTGGTTCTGAACCAGGGTAACCGTTTTAGTATATAATGGAGTATTGCTAATACTGCCTCCGGAGGCATCCCACACCTTAATTGTGGCAGTGGTGGAGGTATTATATTGCGACCCATACACCCAGAGGGTATCGATTGTGGCGGGTGCAGGACTGTTGAAATAAGTTCCCGCATCTGCTGTACCACTGGTTACATGGATTCCGTTTTCGAAAGTGCCGTCGTCATAAACAAATACCTGATGGCCACTCACATTCAGATCATCCCAAACCAGATCCACATAGCCATCCCCTGCGGTAGCGGCCAGGTTGGTTGGCGGTTGCAGAATAGTCGCCGGATGCCACACAATCACATCATCCACCTGAAGGGCCGTTCCTATGGGAGCGTCGTCATCGGAATAAAAGGTAAATTTCACCCGCAGCGTATCGCCCAGCAGGGGAGAGAGATCCACCGTACCACTACTATAGGATTCGGAGAACCAGGCCCAGGAGGTGGGAGCACTACTGTACACATAATTGGGATTATTGGGATTCATGGTAAGGTTAGAGACATATCGCCAGACGGCTTCTCCTTTTACCTGGACAAATACTCCGAAGTAGTCCACATCGGGGAAGGTGTTATTGTCATCGAACGTTCCCTGAAGAGCAAAGTCCAGATAAGCCTCGCTTAACGTATCGGAGACGTAGAAGTAGGGGGAGATGTAGGAATCAATCATATTGGGATGATAGGTACCGGTGGCAGGATCATTGCTATCGGCAATGTGCGTGGGCGAAGGAGCCGTCGGATCGGTGGCAATATGCCAATAATCGCCACCCAGCGGTGCCCAGTTCTGAGCCGTCATATCGGCCTGGGTTCCATCGTTGGAATACAGGATATTGCTTCCGTCGGCTACCACAATGTCGTCCACCTGCCAGCCAAACATGGTGGGATCATCACTGGTGTCGTAAGCCGGGTCCGAAGCAAACGCAAAACGGATTCGCACCGTCTGGCCGGTATAAGCAGACAGATCGAAGGTTACCTGAGTCCAGTTCAGGATAGCACCGGCCCAACCCGGAACATTGGGGCCTTCACCAAACTCATATCCAAAACTATACAAGCTGTTAGCAGTATACGCCGGAGTGGGGTTCTGTAATACCGTCCAGGTTGCACCGCCATCGGTGGAGATGCGCACATTCACACCGTCCCAGCCATCGTACGGGGAAGTAGCCCCGGCAGGGGGTTCACAACTTAACCGATGGTAAAAAGTAAGGGTAGGAGAACCACTCAGGGTAATATCCGGTGTATCCAGCACCTGATACCAATGGCTGAGGTAACCCCCATTGTTCCCCAATGTGGTATCAGCCATCCACCAGGAGAGGTCTCCGGCGCCACCATGCGCCATCCAATCATCCTGATGCCACATAATACCCACATCCGTTTCGTCAACCGACATCCAGCCAGTTGCTCCGGATTCAAAATCCTCGTGCCAGATTAGAGTATCCGTACGAAAGTGAACCAGAATATTCGCATTTTCCGGTAAGGAACTCGGCTTCTGCGCCTGGAATAACGAGGTTTTCGTCTTCGCAGTTAACGGTTGCACATTTTGCGAGGTGCTTTTGGCAAACGAAAGGGAAAAGAGTACCAAAAACGCCAGCATAAATACTAATAAATTTCTCATAATACCTCCTTAGTTATGATAAAGTTAAAGTTTTTGAGCCTACGCCTAAAAAGTAAAAGCAAAACTGTACTGATGGACATAATCCAGCAATCCATAATCGTTAAAGGAATAATCCAGTTGCAACAATGTGCCACCCATATTCACTTTAAATCCGGCGCCTGCGGTAAACGATGCTTCATCATAATTCAGTTTATACCCGGCACGTAAAGCGAACATTCCGTTCCATTCGTACTCGGCACCGAAATTAAATCGCAGATAGTGGTCAATGGGGTCGTTGGCTTCCACAGCAATGGAGAATCGATTCTTGGCACTCCGAATAATTTGCGATTCTTTTCCAATTACATCCATCATGATACCCATTTTAAACAGGAGAGGAATGGGCCATTCCAGAGTTTGCAAGCGGGCACCTGCACTTTGCTCGTAACCGGTTTCTGGATCGGTGAGGGGATAATCCAGATCCGGGCCATCCAAGCGCATTTTCCCTCCGAAGTTTTGCAACGCCATCCCCAGGCGCATCCCGTAGATACCCGTATCGAATTGCGAACCGATATCGAAAGCAAAGGTGGATGCCTTTTCGTGATAGAGTCGTTCCTGAATATGCTTCACGGTAAGTCCCAGCACAAAACGTTCGGTTAGGCGGCGGGAATATGAAATCCCAATGGCGGCATCGGTAGCGGTAAAGGTTTCGCCAGTGCCTTCCGGTTCTTCAATGGTCGTGAGCTCGATGCTTCCGCTATTGAGATAAGTGACGCTGATTCCCAAACTTTGATGCGGCGTTAAAGGAATTACCAATCCGGCATAATTCAATGTAATACCGGCAAACAATTGAGTGTGCGACAGGGCAAAAGCCCGTTTGCCAATCTGCTGCATTCCAGCGGGATTCCAGGCCATGGCCGTGGGGTCGTTAACACCGGCCACATAAGCATCTCCCAGAGCTGTACCACGGCCACTAACCCCAATTTTTAAGAATTGAGCCATGGTGGTTCCCACTTTGGAGAGCTCGTCACCCGAAAACACCAGTGTCACACTCATCATTAAAATTAAAATGATTAAAATACTTTTTCTCATTTTCGAAAGCCTCCAAAATTAGACTTGGTATTCTATCGAATAATTACAAATTTACCCATATCCTTTTTCCCATCCGGTGTTTCTACCACCCAGACGTACAACCCGGGAGCCACTTCCTGACGGTTAACCGTCCACAAATTCCAATCTTCGCTTCCATCGAACACGCTATCGTGATGCAACGTCTGTACTAACTCCCCGTTTACATTAAAAATGTAAATAGTACATTTGGATGGTAAATTGGTAAACTGCAGCTTGTGGGAATATTCATTGAATTCCCAGGCAGCATGAACCACATAAGGATTGGGAACCACTTTGACTTTTTTAATATCTTCCTGAGTTGTTTCTTTGACCTGATAAATCTTACTGGTATTCACAATAAATCCGTCTCCTTCCTGGAAAGGATTAAATACCGGAATGAGCAACGTGTCTCCCGGTGCCCAAGGTTTATTAGCAGGTACCAGCTGGTTGTTCTGATCATAGTACGGTGTGTCGCTCCAGGTAAAAGTAAAAGAAAGTGTTTTCACATATTCACTATCAGGATATCCCACCAGGTGATTTTCCAGCAAGAAGAACTTATCCTGGGAACTCCATTTGCCATTCTGGTCAGAATCGTAAACTGTAATTTTCGCTTTCCGCGGTGTCAATGTCTTTCCGCTAACTGTCAGTTTATTCCACACCTGAAAGGGTACTTGATAAACCACCTGACTGGTATCGCGGAAATTGTAAGCATTATCTGCGCCTTCTCCAATAAAAGCAATATAATAATCTGATACTACCCTTCTCATGAAATTAGCGCTGATTTCGTAATTACACTGGGAATTTTCCGTCCAACCCATATGGGCACGATCCACTTCTGTCTGCACTGCCGATTTGATAATCCATTCCAGCCCGTCGATGCGCGGTGGGATGGTTTTAAATTCCGAGCTCACATCCAGAGGAATGAAGTTCTTGCTATCCTTCAGCAGAGTGTCGCCTTTAGTAAGGTTAATTAAATCGTACGTGGTGGTTCCCTGCACCGGCACCCCATTATTCATCTGGGCATGGAAGAGGATGAGATACTCATCACCGGTAATCAAACTCTGATCCACCACGTTAATTTCAAATTCTCCATTTCCTTTTGTAGAATCGATTTTAGTGATTTCCACATCTTCCTGCACCACGTTTGAGGGGGGGCGATGGGGAATAACTCGCACAATGTGCGGAAGTCGATCGCTATTAGAGAGGAAATTCTCCAAAGATGCGGCACGGAAATTAAAGCGACCACCGGTTACTTCCACCGAATCCCGCACCGGATCGTGGGCAATGAATCCCCGGTCGTAGGCACACACCGCGTAAAGATACTCTCGGCCATTTTCCACATCGGTATCCGTCCATTGGAATTGCAAACCGGTATTGCTACCCAGGAAGCGGTGAGGCGCGGTGGGATCGTACCCTTTTATTTCATTGTCCAGGTCGAATTGCGCCACCGGCACCCAGTATTCCACTCCGGTGGAATCGTCGTGCCGTTTCTCGCCCCAGGTCATCCCGTTGTCGGTACTCTTGTAGATGCGGAATCCTTCAAAATCTTTGATTTTGGTTAAAGCATCTCGGGAGTTAATGGAAACATCATCCCAGAACAGCGTTACTTCGCGGTCGCCTTCCAGCGCAGTAACATTGGGAGCCGTCGGCGGTGTAGGCCCACGATAGAAGTTGTCGTACATTAACTGAGCCACCTGAGCATTCACCACCAGGTCGGTAGAATCCTGTCCCATGATAATGGCAAAGGAGAACGGTACCGTATCGCCAGGGGCAAAAGTAAAGGGTCCGGAACTCATAATAAACACACAATCCAGACCATTGGGATAATCTTTTTTCAGACTGGCATAAGAATCGAAATGGGGATTAACCCTCCCCTGCGGATCGGGATGAAAATAGTGCTGCATATTGTAGGCATGACGATCGGGAGGTGAATCGGTGGAAGAGGTATCGCCAGACATTACTTTGTAGATAATTGCCTCGGCATCCACCGAAGTGGGGGTTTCGCCATCGCCGGTAAAGGGTCCCTGAGGTCCGCCGTCATCTGCGCCGGGGCGGAAATACCAATCGAACCAGTGCCAGTCGGTAAGACCCAGTTTTTCGCCGGGGAGAATATCCGGAATCCCGTCACCATCCAGATCCACCGGTTCGGTAGCACGCGGGGTTTCCAGCAGCTTCAGTGCGGTATAAGCCAGATTGGTGGCACCGCTGCTATTATCGTCCAGGTCCCAGATGTAGGCAAAATCCCAATCCGTGTTGAAACTCATCATGTCATCGTCGTTGGTACGGCCCACATAGCTCCCGTCGTAGGTCCGGTGGTAGGAGTCCACATCGAAATAAAATCCGGCGTATGCGCGTTTATATTCATATTGCGATTGGTTTACCAGACGCATATTGAAAAAGATAATATCTTCTGCCACAGAAGAACCATAGGAATACGCCGACACCAGGGCTTTAACTCCCAGGGGATAACCGATTTCCGGCGGGGGTTCGTATCCCGCGGGAACAGGCAGAACGGCCAGGTCCATACTATCCGGGTTCACATCCCGGGAAGCCAGCCGATCGTCGAATTCGAAATAGACATCTTCGTCGGAGACAAATACACCCGGTTGTTCCACCCCGGAAGTATCCAGCGCCCAGGGGCCGGGCCAGTAGCGTTCTTCATTCCCCAGCGAGTCGATGCGAATCGGCCAGCTTTTGGGAATATCGCTGGTGGCAATCAACGGGGTGGGATCATCCGGCTGCGCCCAGATACCTCCATACACCTCACCCGCCGTTGCCGAGCCGTGTAAACGGGTTGCCGCATCCTCCACGGCCTCCCAATCAATTAGCAAATGCCCGCTGGTGCGATCCATGAACGATTCAGATACCGAAGGGCCCCAATAGGTATTGGCGTTTCCTTTCACCACAAAATCCCTATCTTTGGGAGAATAAAGCGTTTTGGGACCAACTGCCCAGGGGTAAGGATTTCCCTCTTTATCCCGTCCGGGCACACCGAATACCAACGATATCATCGAAATATATTGATATCGTCCCCAAAGTCCTTCGGGATACGGATCGCCCGAAAACCCAAATCCGGTAAAAATTCCGTAGTTGCTGGTGGATGTTTTCAACTTCCCTTTTTCCAGAATACCAATTGCTCGTTGAAGAGCGGGATCGGGTATCCGGTATTTCTTACCAAATGTGTAATGAGAATTTTCTGTCCGAGTATCTTTTGCTTCCAGGCCATTATTCAGCACCATTGGCACCAGAAACAAAAGTAAAAGCCATACAACAAGATGTTTCTTCATCGAAGACCTCCGAATTTTTCCAAAAACTCTTAGAATGAAACTTCCAGTGTAAAATCAACCCTGCGTCGGGGACCAAATCGATAAGGTTGATCCCAGTATGTGGAAGAATAAATTTTCCGATTAATGAAGCGGCGGATGTAATTACCGGGATCGTCAGCTTTTCCGGTTTCGGTAAATACATCCAGCGCGTTTTTGCGGTCGAATAGGTTAAACACCAGAATACCAAAGGTATATTTCATACCCCATAATTCGAAATTTTTCCGAAAATGCATATTGAACTGAATATACCAGGGTTCACGCTCGGAATTAGTGGGACCGGCAATGCCGTTGTGTGTAGGAGTGTAAGGTGCACCACTGGTTGCCACAAAGATTAAATCCACCCGACTGTGAGCCAGAGGACGTACACCAAACAGTTTAAATCCCTGATGCGGCGGAATGACATAAGCCCCACTCAGGTTCATATCGTGGGTGCGGTCGTATCCCATCAGGAATTCCCGACGGGGCTGAGTTTCCCGGGTATACTCCCGACGATAACTCTCCCAGGGATCTTTAGTATTAGCTGTCGCCCGGGAGAGGGTGTACTGAATCATCCCAGCGAATCGATTTTTACGGAAACGAATATTCAGGTCAAATCCGCGTGCCGTGGCGTAATCCCGGTTCACAAACACATAGTAAGAACGCGGGAAGCGAGGTACCCGCTCGGTGGAGGTTAAATTGTTGTACTCTTTCGACCATCCAATTAACTGGAAGACAAATCCTTCCATCAACTCGGCATTCAGACCAAATTCGTAAGAAGTTACCTTCTGGCTTTTCAGCAATGCGTTTCCTACCAGAGGTCGAATAGCTTCCAGGCTCTGCTGGGAGTTCAGGTACACATTCCGATAGGTGGGGAACTGGTAAAACTGACCATATCCGAAAGTAAAAGTGGATTTCTCGGTAATCACATGGGAGAAACCCAGACGGGGACTGATTTGATAGGTGGTCTTCGAGTCCACCAATTTAGTGTTGGGATCGTACGGATTTTCCCACATTTTCGAACGCGGGTTGTTCATATCCACGCGGATACCCGCATTAATGGTCATATAATCGTACTCAATTTTATCCTGAATGTAGAAACTACCTTCGATGGGGTGTTTTTTGTAGTAATCGTAGTAGGGATTCGCCAACCAGGGGAGCTGTACTTCGTTGAAGTACAGGTCGTGCTGTTTGTAGCTAACTCCGGTTTTGATTTGATGATGCTTGTTCACCTGAGAGGTGATGTCGGCCACAGCTTCCCAGGTCTGGGCATAACTGCGATGATGATAGCGGTCGTTCCCCTGCGCGAAAAATTCGTAGGAGAGGTACAGGTCGTAGTCGTACCAATCTTTGGGGATCCATTCTTTAATAATCGGATCATAATATACGGTACGTCCATGCTCATCGATTTTGGTTTCCCAGTTGTTCACATCGGGAGGTGGATAAGGACGTCGGTATTCATCCGCATCCAGCCAGCGGCCCGTTTTGGGATCTTTACAACCGATGTTCATTTCCTGGTAAAAGCGAGACCCACGTACTGTGTAGAAGGTGTTTTTACTGAGCATGTGCGTCCAGACGAATGCCTGCCGATCGGCATTTTGCCGCACAATATTGCGCCCATCTTCATAGAACCGATACCAGTGATTTTCTGTGTTAAACGTTCGAAATTCGGTACCCACCACCCAGTTGGAGACTTCCAGCTTCATGGAAGGTGCCAGGTCGAACGTTAATTTTGCAAACAAATCCCAGTCATGGTTAAATCCAAACGCTTTCCAGCCTTTATAACGGTCGTAACGATGAGCATGCTGGATGTGCTGTTCCTGGAATTCATCCCAGGTCAAACCGGTTTTATCTAGCAATCGGGGATCCCAGCGATTGGCGAGCGTATCGGAAGGATCAAACACAATATTATCGAACTGATATACATTGTATTTCCGTGTTGTTTTGCGCCCGCTCATCATAAATTTGATGTGCTTGTTGGTGAAGGGTACCGGACCGCCAAAAGCTCCCGAAATTCGTCCATATTTTCGTAAGCGGTCGGGCTCAAAGCCCAGTGCACTGGTTTCCAGATTGATGTTTCCTTCGTAATTGTTACCTCCAGAACGAGTCACCACGTTAAAAATGGCCGACATGGCATCACCGTATTCGGCATTGAACACACCGGTTTTCATATCCACTTGCTCGTAGGCAAATTTATTAAGTTGAATTCCTTTGTAGCGCCCACCATAAATGGGGTTTTCGATGTACATACCGTCCACCATGTAACCGATTTCGGCAGCGCGGCCACCGCGCACGTGCACTTCTTCGATACCGCGATCTTCAAATCCGGGAATTCCTTTCAACGATCCTTCAATCCGAATCACACCGGCTTGAATCGCTACCAGGTCCGAAAAATCGCGCACCGGCAACGATTTAATCTCTTCCCGGTCGATAATCACCTTTTTGGTAGTAACATCTTTTTCTACCGTTAGTTTTTGTTCCGCCACTACTTCAATTACCTCACCCTGAATAGCTTCGGGGCGGAGTTTGAAATCCAGTTTGGTAGTCTGATCCAGATACACCTTTACCCCGGGATGCACAACGGTCTGGTAGCCAATCATGGATACTTCCACCGTATATTCCCCGATGGGCACATTAATAATGTAGAAATATCCATCCATATCTGTGGCTGCACCCATACCCGTCCCCTTCAAAATGACATTGGCTCCAATTAACGGTTCACCAGTCTGGGCATCACGAACCGTTCCCGCAATTTTACCGGTAGTTCCCGCCATGGCCACAAATGTCAGAAAAAGGATTAACAAGAGCCCTGATAAAATTTTCTTGTGCATACTACCCTCGCAGTTTTAAAAACATCTCTATCATTACTCACTAAAAAATTTAAGCCAAATAAAATTATGTTCTATACCAAAAAACGTGGGCTTTAATATATTTATGCAGGTATTCTCTCCCTATGCGATTATATTCCATTAGGTGTGCTCGTATCAAGGGAGAAATGACGAATGCTGTATCAACTGTTAAATTTCTGAATTCTCTCCATCTTAAATAAAAAATCTCTACAAAATAAATATTTCAATTCAAATTATCAATCTCTTTCTTTTTAAAAAAACTCTCTCTTACTA
>JALXCH010000582.1 GCA_026991005.1 Calditrichia bacterium
CTAAGACTGTACTCGTACATATTGGGCATGTTTTTAATATCCCGTTCGAAACCGATGGTGGTGTGTTTGTAGGTGTGCACGTCGAAGGCCAGGTTTTGCAGTTCTTCGAAGAGAACCGAATAGGGATTGACCCGCCCTTTGCGGTATTCTCCGTACACCGCTCCTGCTTCGGTTTTGAAAGCGGTTTCGTCGTAGGAAAGATTCTGGAAGCGATCGGATTCCAGCTCCACTACCTTTTCCAGCGCTTCGGTGGGAAAGGTAAGGTGGAAGCAGGTGTAATCGTCCGTGGTGTAAGCGTTGGCATCGGCACCCATTTCGGTGATGAGTTTATCGTACATGGAACCGGGATATTTTTTAGTGCCGCGAAACATCATGTGCTCGAAGAAATGGGCAAATCCGGAACGGCCCGGTTCCCATTCATCCCGGCTCCCCGTGCGTACAATGCTGTAATAAGCTACCAGTCCGCTGCCTTTAACGGGAATCAGATAGGCGTTCAGCCCATTGTCCAGTTTGTAGTGTTCGTAAGAATAGGGAAAAAACGATTCGCCCGCCTGTGTTACCATAGTTCCTCCAATTAAAAAGATGGTGAGTATCACCAGAATCCATGTTTTCATTCCGCACCTCGTTTTTAGAGTCATCTGTTTAAATCATTTTGTTGACAGGAATTTAGAGGCTATTGGTGACGGATTCAAGAAAAAGAATAAAGAAAAAGCCCGGATTTTTTTAAATGAAAAATGAAAAATGGAAAATGGAGGAATGGAAAATGAAGAATGTTGTGTTGGTAGAATTTTGGAGGATCCCTGCGTGATAAAGCATAGAGCATAGAGCATAAAGGGTCAAGTGTCCACAGGGTACCCGGAACGATTCTGCCCATCCGCAGGATTCTCAGGAAAGGGCTCTGTGAGTGACTGTGAGTAACTGCGAGTGAGTCCCGGAGCATCCTCTCGTTTTACGATGGTTGAACCTGGTATCCAAATATTTTTCATGAATAAATATCAGATTCAGCAAAAAGCTCCGTTCCGGAGGGACGAATTGCACTTAGCCCACAAATTCAGAGGCTGTGTGAAAACGCTATGTCAACAGAATATTTATTCATTATCATTCAAAGCAAAACATAGCCCCGAGCTTCCTTCGCAGAATCCCTATGGGAAGTTCGGGGAACTTAAGGCCCAAACTGCAAATTGTGCTTTAGCCCAATTTTAGGCTAAAGCCTGATTTTGAGAGAAAGATTAAATAATCCACGAGCTTCCACTCACAGAGCCCGTCCACGGGATCCTTCGGACATCGGGCAGGATGCTGCGCAGAAGCTCGTGGCTATAACAAAAAAAGTGCAAGTTGATATTATTTAATGAATTTCCTTGAATTTTAGGGTTTGTGAAAATACAAAGATACAAAAATATTCCTGTGTTGTTGACTTAATGATGGAGTCATAGAGTCCGTTGAAAAACATTAAATTCAGTAAGGAATAAAAATAATTCTACGTCTTTTACTACCGCATTATTACATAAATATGGCAAATTACAATATGCATGTTATTGAGTAAATATTCCTCTGATTTTCATTTCCACAAGACCTCTTCATTTGTGGGAATGGAAGACACCCCCATTTACACGTCCCGAAAGGGACGGAATGAAATATGTGGCCATCAATATTCAACAAGCCGGAAAGCACAAAGGAGTATTCAAAAAATCTTTCCTCTAAAATTTATCCCTGATAAAAAAATTCTACCAAAAAATTTAAGTTTAATGTTGAAGTTACCGAATATTGTAAAATTACAAAGGTCTGCCTTTAAAGGAATAACGCCCATGATGTTTAAAATCAGGGGGAGTGGTTATGATTATTCGTTGGAATTCCTCTTTTTCCGTCGGTGTGGAACAAATTGATGAGCAACACAAGCAACTGGTGGAACATGTGAATCAATTAACTAGAGCAATAACCAAAGGAAAAGCACATCAGGAACTTTCCCATCACCTGAAATTTCTCATCGATTACACCCATTTCCATTTTAGCACCGAAGAAGCATTTATGGTCAAATATCATTATCCGGGATTGATCAGTCATCGAGAAGAACATGAGTTCTTTAAACGAGAACTGGCCAAAATTCTACTCCAGATCAAAGAGCATGGGGTGACGACCGAAACACTCTATAAAATTCAGTGGGGTTTGGTAAATTGGGTGGTAGAGCATATTAAAGGAAAAGACGTGGAGTTTGGGGAATTTCTTAATTCTCACAATTCGAAAGAATGGCAACAGAAAAAAGCTCTTTAAACGAAAATTGTGGGGAGAAGGGAGGAAAAATAATGAGGGGTAACCCCAATAAATTGTTATGCCCCAAAATTTAATTTCCGCAAAAACCTTCTGGTTTTGGAGAATTTTTTAATTGGAATATCCCTTTTTTCGCAAGCCGGAGGGATGTTTTCAGGCAAACAAAGCGGTTTCCAGCAGTTCACACAGAATGTGGATCATCACGCCGTGCACTTCCTGAATCCGTGCGGTTTCCGCCGAGGGTACAATGAGAGGGATATCCACCAGGTGTTTTAATTTACCTCCATCTCCTCCTAAAAATCCGATTACGGGTATGTTTTTCTCTCTGGCAACTTGCACGGCTTGAATCACGTTGGCCGAATTGCCACTGGTGCTGAATGCGGCCAGCACATCGCCGGACTGCCCCAGCGCTTCAATTTGCCGGGCAAAGACCTGCTCGAAGCCATAATCGTTGGCACCGGCAGTAAGGATGGAAGTATCTGTGGTAAGAGCCAGAGCCGCTATGGCAGGCCGATTGAAGCTGGAGCGCAGGCGCACCACCAGTTCCGCGGCAAAGTGCTGGGCATCGGCAGCACTACCCCCATTCCCGCAGGCCAGTATTTTCCCGCCCTTGCGAATGGTACTCACTAACAGCTCTGCCGCCCGAAAAATGGACTCCTCCTGCCGGTGCTGGCTCTCCTGCAATACCTGAATGGCAGCAGCAAATATTTGCCGGATTTTATTTCGCATTTCGTTTTGTTCCATCGATTATCCTGTGTTTTCAATTACCCATTGTGCCGTAAACTTTTTCATCCCGAAAAAAGGGGGTCGTTCCTCACCCGCCGGAACCAGGATGGTGTCTGCGTGAATCAGCTCTGGTGGATGGCGTGGGCAAATTCCTGCAAAAGATGATAGTTGGCATCATCTTCGAAAAAGTTTCCCACCACAACAAACTGTGCTCCTGCTTCCACTTTGCGGGCAGCATCTTCCGGTTTACGAATGCCACCGCCCACAATTACCGGAAGGGAAATGGTATGGCTAACGGCCTGGATCATCTCCTCCGGTACGCTCAAGCGGGCACCGCTCCCGGCTTCCAGATAAAGCAGTTTAAATCCCAGATATTCGGCAGCCAGGGCATGCGCCAGCGCCAGATCCGGTTTGTCCCGGGGAATGGGTTTGGTGTTGCTCATGAATTCGGCACTGGTCA
>JALXCH010000583.1:0-329 GCA_026991005.1 Calditrichia bacterium
TATTATTTTAAAAATTATTACATGGATTGTAATTATATTTATCATCATTTCAAAATTAGAGATATTAATAGAATTAATGTAGTATCATTTGAATTTGGTTTAACATTTCAATAATTAATTAAATATTAACGTTAAAGGTAATCATGATGAATTTGGATTATATACTAGTGGAAATACAAGTCTACATCTTGATCTTTATTGTTTTAAACCAGTACCTAATGGAAATTATCCTAATTGGCCACAAATAACCTTTTCTGCCTATACTTATAAACCTAATTATTGAAACTTCATAAGTCTGCTATACGATTTTTATTATTATTATTATTCAA
>JALXCH010000583.1:339-3433 GCA_026991005.1 Calditrichia bacterium
GAATATGGTGATTGCGAAATGCCTCCAAAACAGCAAAAAAAAAGCCCTCAATTATTGGATTTTGTCCCTTCAAAAGACACTTCTATTGGACCAAAAGTAATTTGGTATTCTCAAAATATTCCAGATAGAGATCGTTATTTAAATAGTAATTTAAGAACATATATATTAAACCCGACTCAATGGCCTCCCCAACCACTTTCAGTAATCATTGATGGTCCAATAAATTTAAGTTCACACGAAACCGGCACCTTCACTGCCAATCCCTCCGGTGGCAGCGGTAACTACGCGGATTACCGTTGGTGGGAACGAAATGATGAAGGCGAACTTTTTTAATTCCCATGGTGGCGGTACTATACTTGCTCCACCTCCAAACCAGTGGATTGAGATAACTTCAGCACGTGGTCATCAAACCATTCAAAGAGGGCACCCCTGGGAATTTTCTTTAAAATAAGAGGTTACCGATTCAGATGGAATTGAGGCCGGTTTTCATCGGGTAGGATGGGATGCCTGTGACGACTACGGAGCAAAGGTTTCATCCGGAATTTACATTTATGAACTGCGTGCCGGTGAGAAAAGGCTTGAATTAAAATAGTCAATGCGGTTTACCGTGTTTCTTTTACTTTGCTGAATTTCTTCCCATTAAGAATGGGGCGAATCAAAAATTCCCGGTTTTTTCCTTGATTATAAGTTTTTTTAAAATTAAAATGGATATAAATAATATGGAGGTTTACCGAATGAAAGAACTTTATTATTTGTTTCTTTCTTTGTTATTATTATTAAATCCCTCCTTTTCTAAAAATAAGTTTTATTTTTTTGCAGGAAGTACTATATCATATTTTTTAAATGCTGAAAATAGCAAACCCCAGATAGGTATTTCCTTTGGGATATGCAAATCTTTTCATATTTACAAAAATTATTATATAACCGGCGAATTAAGTTATAGTACCCGAGGCGCAATTCTGGAAAACAGAACCATTGCTCCTTATACCGTAGAACCCACAGAGGCATATTACTGGGACATTCATGGTATGATTGGCTTTCTGGAAATTCCTGTGGAATTTCAGTATGAATATTCCATTTCTAACAATATTAAAGTCATTCCCTTTGCAGGACCCACTATTTTAATCCCCATGCATGATTTTACTAAATTGGATAAAAGGAACTTTTTTGAAATATATTATCCCGATCAAACGGATAATCTTAAATATGATTTATCTTTTGAAGAAGGTCCTACTTTACGAGGTAATGTTTTTAAGATGGGTTTAATGATAGGATTAGGAATAAATTATAAAAAGGTGGTTTTAGCAGTAAAATATTTGTTGGATAGAAGACCCGTTTATTACTTCGATAAATTATCTGAAATCAGACATAGAATAAATTCTTTTTATATACTTTTCTATTTTTAAAAAAAAGAGGAAGCACCATGAAAAATGTGTATTTTTTATTACTTTTTAGTTTTATATCGATTGGATTATCCAATAACAATCTCACAATTCCAAATAATAGGCGAGTAGATTGGAATAAAGCGTGGCATCCTCTGGAAGGACTTTATTCCGGGATAACCTGCTACTGATTCATCCCATATACGCAATCTTCCCATCCAATTTTTTTCTAAAGCAAATCGCATTAAAAACTGTACTAAACCATCACAAAAAACTTACTTATGGTGAGCATCAATCAAGAATACGCCTCTTCATCCACTGAAAAAATCTTCCAATCATTAAATCCTCATACTCAACTTCACCCGACCTCGCTGAAGATCCACTCCAATAACCTTTACCGTAACCACATCCCCCACCGCCACAATTTTGTGGGGATCTCTCACATATTTTTCCGCCATCTCGCTTACGTGCACCAATCCATCCCGTTTGATGCCGATATCCACAAATGCTCCAAAATCCACTACATTGCGCACCGTACCTTTCAGAATCATTCCTTCCCGCAAATCCTCAATTTTCAGCACATCGCTCTTGAAGATGGGTTTGGGCATCTCGTCCCGCGGATCGCGTCCCGGTTTTTCCAGATTAGCCAGGATATCCTCCAGTGTGGGTTCGCCCACCCCAATTTCCCGGGCCAACGCAGCCAGGTCCAGCTTCTGGCGGCGGATTTCCGCCGGTAGCTCCCTCCACTGTGCCGGACGGTCCAGCACCTGAAATTTTTCCAGCAAGCGGTGGGTGGCCTCGTAGGATTCGGGGTGAATGGAGGTGTTATCCAGGGGATTATCTCCGTCCGGGATGCGCAGAAATCCCGCCGATTGCTGGAAGGCAATCTCTCCAATCCCGGGAACCTGCTTCAACTGCTCTCGATTGCGGAATTTGCCATGTTCATCGCGATATTTCACGATATTTTCGGCAGTGCGACTGGTGAGTCCGGAAATGTATTTCAGCAGGCTGGCCGAAGCGGTATTCACATCCACGCCCACCAGATTGACCGCACTTTCCACCACCTGGTGCAGTGCCTCGCCCAGCTTCTTTTGATTTACGTCATGCTGGTACAAACCCACCCCGATGCTTTTGGGGTCGATTTTCACCAATTCGGCCAGGGGATCTAACAGACGCCGGGCAATGGAAATATTGCCCCGCATGCTGGCTTCCAGATCCGGGAATTCCTTACGGGCAACTGCTGATGCCGAATACACCGAAGCACCGGCTTCATTGACAATCACATAGTGAACCTCCCTGCCGCCTGACTCTTTGATTTCGTGAATCAGATCGGCTACCAGCATTTCCGTCTCCCGGGAAGCGGTTCCGTTGCCGATGGCAATCACATCCACGGCATATTTTTCGATGAGTCGCCGGAGAATGGTTTTCGCTTCGAACACTTTATTCTGCGGAGGATGCGGGAAAATCGTATCGCCTTCCAGATATTTCCCGGTCTGGTCGATGACCGCCACTTTGCAGCCGGTACGGTAACCGGGGTCAATTCCCATGATGATTTTGTCCCGTACCGGTGGTTGCAACAATAAATTGCGCAAATTACGGGCAAACACTTTAATGGCATGGTCTTCGGCGGCTTCGGTCAGCATGTGCCGCACTTCTCGCTCGATGCTGGGGGCAATCAGCCGTTTGTAAGCATCGGCAATGGCCAGCTCCAT
>JALXCH010000584.1 GCA_026991005.1 Calditrichia bacterium
TATCCTGTCCCGAAGAAGACTGCGATGGGGTAATTGTGCAGCGGCAGTCCCGGCGCGGCAAGATTTTCTATTCCTGCAGCAATTATCCCAAATGCAAATTTGCCCTCTGGGACAAACCCGTGGCGGTTACCTGCCCCCAATGCGGATATCCTTTAATGGTAGAAAAAGTAACCCGAACGCAGGGATATTATTTACAATGCCCCAAATGCAAACATAAACAGAAAGAGGAATCCCTGACCTGATGTGGGCATACCTGGATCGTTTTGTGGAATATCTGGAGAAAGAGCGGCAATATTCCCGGCATACGTGCCTTTCCTATCGCACGGATCTGGAGCAGTTTATCGAGTTTGTGGAAGAGCAACTTCAAAAAATTCAAGTGTCGCCGGAGGAGGTCGATACTAAACTAATAAAGAAGTTTGTGGAAGAATTATTCATTACCGGATTAAAAAAACGCAGTATTGCACGAAAAATTTCATCAATTAAATCGTTTTTCCGTTACCTTAAAAGAATGAATTTAATTGAAACCAATCCTGCAGTGGCCATTCATCCTCCTCGCCTGGATAAACCGTTACCTGTGGTGGTTCACGAAAATGAGATGCGGCGCTTGTTCGAACATTTCCCGGAAGAGACGTTTCAGGATGTGCGCGATCGAGCGATTCTGGAATTGTTTTATGCCACGGGAATGCGCTTAAGCGAATTAATTTCTTTAACCATGAAACAAATTCACCTGAAAGAGAATTACATAATAGTAAGAGGAAAGCGCAATAAAGATCGGTTAGTCCCTATTGGTCAGGCAGCGAAAGTGGCATTGGAGAACTATTTGAGAAAACGTCAGGAAGCAAACCCTTATCCCTCAGATAAAGAGTATGTGTTTTTAACCGCACGGGGAAAACAGATGTACCCGCTGGCGGTTATTCACATTGTGAAGAAATACCTGCAACGCGTCTCCGAGCAGGAAAAAATCAGTCCGCATGTTCTACGCCATACCTTCGCAACCCATCTTCTTGACCGTGGAGCGGATTTAATGTCCGTAAAAGAATTGTTAGGCCATGCCAGTCTATCCACCACGCAAATTTACACGCATGTGAGCATGGAGCGATTGAAACAGGTGTACCGGCAGGCTCATCCGCGGGCAAGAAAGAAGATTAAATAAATTACCTAAAAACCTATAGGAGGGTTTTATGAACTTAACAATCACTGCCCGGCGTTTCAAAATTAAGGACGACTTAAAGTCGTACGTGGAAGAGAAAACCCAGAAACTGGGCCGTTTTTACGATGGCATTCTGGATGTGGAAGTTGTTCTGGGCTGGGAAAAACTTTCGCGTTATACCGAGCTGCGAATTGGCGTGTACAACAAACAGATTGTCGTGAAAGAAGTTGCGGACGAAATGCGCAAATCCTTTGACCTGGCTCTGGACCGCGCCGAACGGCAATTAAAACGGTATAAAGAGAAAATGAGACATTCCCATAAAAATCGGGTTTATCAGGCTTGAATTTTTTTGACATAGATTGAAAATAAAAAGGAACTCCCGTCAGATTGGCGGGAGTTTTTTTATTAAAATAGGATTGTGTACGTAATTTTGTGTAAAAAGGAAAAATGTTAAGAAGAAAGGTCATATTCTCCTTAGCTTTGGGGGACAAAAAATAAAGAAAAACTCAAAACCCAAAGGAGGAGAATATGGCACAAGAACCAGTTTTAAAGGAAAATACGGAACAAGTGATTGATGTACAAGAGGTTTTATTAGATAACAAAGATTTTTTAAGGGATGTTTTACAAAAGTTTTTACAAGATTTGTTCTATAAGGAGTTTGAAGAATTTATGGGTGTATCGTCCTATGAGCGGAGCGAGAAGGGGAAAGATTATCGTAATGGGACACGCCCAGGAAGCTAAATACACGAGATGGCAAGTTAGAGCTCAGGCTTCCTCGAGATAGAGAGGGCAAGTTTTCCACGGAATTATTTCGACGTTACCAGCGCAGTGAACGAGCGCTGATGTTGTCGATAGCCGAGATTTACTACAATGGAGTATCGACACGAAATGTGGGAGATATAATGGAACAATTGTGCGGGATAGAATTTAGTGCGAGCACAGTAAGCAATTTTGCTCGGGAGTTAGATGAGATATTAGAAACCTGGAGGAAACGGAAATTAGAGAAGGAATATCCTTATTTGATAATAGACGCACAATTTGAAGATATCCGTGAAGGAGGGATAGTTCGCAGTAAAGCTGTAATGATAGTTTTAGGCATAGATAATAAAGGATATCGAGATATAATATCGGTGGAAATCGGAGATAGTGAGAGTGGAGATATAGCATTAAATAAAGAATATTTTTGTTAAAGTGTAGAAGTTAATTAGAATTTTTACATTTTCTGAAACACCTGTCTGATAATAATCTTATGGAGAAATACCAATCAAGCCGTCCCGAAAGGGACGGTATGCGGAAAGCCCACAAACTTGTTTGTAGGAATTGGGTTTACCTCATAATCCCGTCTCATTTGGAACAAGATGATTTTTTTACCCTATTATTAAAGGAATTTTTTTGATAGGATTTACAGGATTAACGGGATTTTGAAAAAATTTTAATTCACCTGGCGCTGCTCTTGGAATTTTGTGTTTTTGAATATTGATACTTGGAATCTCTTACTTGGGATTTGTTATTTGTGGTTTGGGATTTGCTTTTTTGTTATTTGGGATTTGTCCTTTTGAATTTCCACTTACATTTGTTATTTCCCCATTTTTTTCATAGGTTTGAAGGTGATTGAATCTGGGGAGTACAAGGATGCGATATGCCAGCTTGTTTCTGATTTTCACATTCCTTTTTCTTACCTGCCAGCGAGAGACCCCTTCCCACACCCGGGCTCATATTCAAACGGATTCCACCACGGTACAAACCACCACTTTCTATCGGGAAATCCTCGGTTACGGTAAAATTGAAGGATTCCGCAAAACGGCGCTTTATGCCCATTTCCCCGGTTATTTTTTCCTGAACCTGAAACCCGCAGCCCAGTACCGGAAAGGCGATATTATTTTCCGGCTAAAAGGCGAACCCATCGAAAAGCTACGGCAGCAATTTCGCACGGCGGCAGAAGTCGCCCATGCCAATTTGCGCTTCGCCCGGGAGATGCTCCAACGGAAAGAGGGATTGCAAAAAAAGCACTACATTCCGGTGGAAGAATGGCAACGGCTGCAGCGGGATTTCACCCGCTATCAGGCAGAGGCCGCCCAGGCCGATAGCGCTCTCAATTATTTCCGTGCCATGACCAGTTTCCGCGCTCCTTATGATGGGATGTTACAAAACCTCCGGGTGGAGCAGGGGGAATATGTGCAGGAAGGTCAGCTTCTGGCACAGTTCCAGGAGGCGGGAAATCTCGTATTGGTGGGCCAGTATTTTGACAATCAAAATTGGGAACCGGGAGATAGTTTGCTACATCTCGTCCTGAATGACACCATTTCTGTGCGCGGACGCCTGATTTTCCTGGAAACGGCGGTCAATTCCCGCACCGGGGGACGCGCATTTCGAATCCGAATCATTGAGGATTCCCCGAAGTTAAAACCCGGCATGTTTGTTAAATTCCGAATTCGCAGCGCTCCGTACCAGGCCCCTTCGGTACCGGAGGAGGCTCTGGTGCGGGAGAAGGGCCGTTTCTACCTGATTGAAATTAAAGATGGTCACTACCATCCCCGGGAAGTAACCATTGGCGCTTCCCGGGATGGGTATCGGGAGCTGATCTCCGGGCCGCCACCGGGTACGGTTGTGCTCACCACCGGCGCATTCGAAATTTTCCATGCCAATCTGAAAGAAACCATGAAGATTGAAGACTGATGGGGAACGAGCAATGAGCTGGTACCAGAAATTCATTCAACAACCGTTGTACGCCATACTGATTATGCTGCTCCTCTTTCTGGGCGGGATGCTGGCTTATCAGCGCATGCCACTGGATTTATTCCCCGGACTGAACTATCCGCTGGTGAACATCATCACCCAGTATCCCGGTGTTTCTCCCGAGGATATGGAAATTCTCATTACCCGCCCCATCGAAAACGAGATGCAAAACATCCGCGGCGTACGACGCACCTCTTCCATTTCCACCATGGGCATCTCCCAGGTTACCGTGGAATTCACCCGGGGATACGATATTATCGCTGCCCGGCAATTTGCCTCTGCGGCTATTTCCCGCGTCGCCAGCCGCCTGCCCGCCGGGGTGCACCCCGAAATCGATAATCTGGGAAGCCGCTTGCAACAAATTGTGGGTTACACCTTCTGTAATCCGGGACAACCGCTTACCCGATTGCGGCAGATTATTCAGTACCGGCTGGTACCTTCTCTGCACAGCATCCCGGGCATCTCCCGCATCGACGTGCTGGGCGGGCAGCGTGCCGCCTATGTGGTAGAACCGGATATCAATAAAATGAACCAACTCCACATTTCCCTGACCCAACTGGAGGAACTCCTTCGGGAGAACAACCTCAACATCAGCGGGCGGTATTTGCAGAAATACTCCATGGATATTCCCATTCGCGGTATCGGGCAGATTCAAACCCTGGAGGATGTGCGCAACCTGCGCGTTGCCACCTCCCCCGAAGGCCTGCCTATTTTCCTGAAGGATATTGCCCGGATTCGGAACCATGCCTTACCCGAGCATTATCTGGTGAACAGCAACGGAAAGCCTGCCGTTGCCATTCTCATTCAAAAAGAAAACGGCTACAACACCATCGAGCTGGCACATCGCATCGACCGCCGTTTGCAATCCCTGCGCAACCTGCTGCCTCCCAACACCCGGGTTCACAAATTCTACGACCAATCCGAAATCCTCACCGAAGCGATGGGAGGCATCGGTAACGAAATCGTCATCGGAGCCATTTTTGCCATTCTGGTGCTTTTTTTCTTCCTGCGACGCTGGTTGCCCACTTTCATCGTCGCCATCACCATTCCCCTCTCTCTGCTGGCTGCTTTTGTGATGATGTACCTCTCCGGATTCAATCTCAATATGATGACTCTGGAGGCTCTTACCCTGTCCATTGGGATGGTAGTGGACGATTCCGTGATTGTAATGGAAAATATCGAGCGTTTGCAGGAAGAAGGGGCGCCGTTGTACCAGGCGGTTCACAACGGCACCTTCCAGATTCTGGGAGCCGATGTGAGCGGTACCTTCACCACCATCATCGTTTTTCTGCCGTTGCTGTTTTTAACGGGATTCCTGGGACAGCTCATTACGCCGTTCGGGCTCACCATCGCCTACACATTGCTCACCTCGCTGTTCCTTTCCCTCACCATCATCCCTTCTCTGATGCACTGGAAAGGGGAATTAAAACCGGGGCAGCGGCACGAATCCCGTTATCTACTCCGATTTCTGCAGTGGAACCGGCGCTGGTTCCTGCGGGCAATGAATCACAAACGGAAAACGTTTGCGGCTTTACTGGTGATTTTTACGGTACTGCTCGTGGCGCTGCTTCTTCTCAATCCCCTGAATTTTCTCCCGCCGGTGGATGAAGGAACCATTCTGGTGGAATACATCATGCGTCCCGGGGTATCGCTGAAAGAATCCACCCGGGTGGGACATCAGCTTACCGCATTCGCCCTCCAGTGCCCGGATGTGGATAATGTGTACCTGAAGATTGGCTCCCCGGAAAATACCTACTACATCGAGGATGTGAATCACGGGGAATTGCTCATTAAACTAAAGGATAAGCACCATCGCCAGAAAAATATCGATGAACTGATGCGGGAGTTCCGGGAACAATTTTCCACGATGGAAGGAATGGTGTTTCTCTTTCATCTGCCCACCCAGGAGAAGATTGACGAAAGCTTCAGCGGGCTCCCCGCATTTTTTGGGATTTCGCTCTCCGGGGATAATCTGGATACACTGGTTGCTCTTTCGGAGCAGGTGGAAAGGCTGCTAAACCACACCGAGGGACTCTCGAACGTCATCAACAACGCTAAATTTGCTGTGCCGCAAATTGAAGTCATTCCCCGCCGGGCGGCACTGGCTTACCACCACTTAACGGTGCAGCAGTTGATGGAGCAGGTGGAAATTGCTTTTCGGGGAAGAATCATTTCTTATTTTGTGAAAGAACAGGTGCCGGTGGCTCTTTTTCTCCGCTTACCGGAGGAGCAGCGGCAAAGTCTGGAAGATTTGAAACAACTCCCCATTCACACTCCGGAAGGAACTACCATTCCTTTGCAGGAAGTGAGCATCGTTCGTTTTCGCGACATCCTTCCCACCATCACCCATCTGAACACGGAACGAGAAATTACTTTAATCGCTGAGCCTGAGGGGAACATCTGGGCGATTGTGCGCCATTTGAAAGAGAAGCTTTCTAAACTCACCTTTCCCGCTGGTTACACCTACCGGATTCGTGGGCAATATCAGGTGTTGCTGGAAAGTTTGCAGGAGTTTGCCTGGGTCATTATCAGCGCCATCCTGCTGATTTATCTCATCCTTTACCTGCAATTTCGTTCCTTCTGGCAACCGTTTGTAATATTGTTCAAAGTGCCGCTGGATTTTATTGGGGCGTTCCTGGCTCTGCTGCTTACCCGGCAAACCCTCAACGTGTCGGTAGCCATTGGATTGCTTACTCTGGTGGGAGTGGCGGTAAACAATGCCATTGTTCTCATCGACCTGACCGATCGGTTGATCCAGGAGAAAAAGCTGCCGGTACGACAGGCACTGGAAGAAGCCGTACGTGTTCGCACCCGTCCCGTTTTAATGACGGGAATGACCACCATCTTTGCCCTACTTCCCGCTGCCATTGGTTCCGGCATCGGTTCGAAGATTCATCAGCCTTTTGCTATTACTCTGATTGGTGGCATGCTCACGGGAATTTTCTTCAGCCTGAACGTGATTCCCGCCCTTTACGAAGGAATTGGAAATCTTCTGGGAAATTTTTCACCCCGGCTGCGGCGGGGTTCAGAATAATAGCACCACCGCATGGCATTCTAAGCGCAGCGCCAGGGGAGCAAAGAACCTCTCTCCGCTGCTTCTGAGATGCTGAGGCTCCCGCCAGAGGCGGAAGCCTCAGCATGACACCCGGCACATCCTTCCTGTCATTCTGAGCGGAGCATTAGCGGAGCGAAGAATCTCCAAAACTACGGTTGATTTTATTTAACCGCAAAGAAAAAAAAATCTGATTAAATAAATTATTGGATTTCTTGCGTTATTTCTGAACTTGGCCATTTTTTTGAATTTGAATTTGGGATTTGTTATTTAGAATTTCTTTTTTTATTGCGTCCTTTGCGCATTCTCTGCGTACTCTGCGGTTAATCTTATTTAACCGCAAAGAGCGCCAAGGAGGCGCGAAGGGCGCAACGATTTTTGAATTTCTAAATGCAAAAAAATTAACCGCAGCGGGCGCAACGTACGCAACGAAAAATATTACAGTACATTTTAACCATATCGTGAGATGTTCCCTGTCAAAAAATACCAAGGATTCGATAAATTCAAGGGAAGGTAAAACACCGAAACAGAATGAATGCCCATACCAAAATTTACCCGTCCCGTAGGGGCCGGGGTGATTCTATCGGAACTAAAATATATTTCTGACAGGATTAACAGGATAAACATGATTTTAAAAAACATTGATTTGCTGTGCACATTTTTAAGAATTTGAAATCCGGTACTTTAAACGGAATAACTGCGGGGTCTTGGTCTTGGATATTTTATCTTAAAATGGAAAACCACTATTCGAGATTGAAAAATATTGCGGCCTAACTGGAAATCTATTTTGAAGGAAAATTAAATTTTGCATTCTAATTGAAATAGGTATTTACACAAAAAATGAGACAGTCTCTGAAACGATTCATGGGCTTCAAGAAACTTCCCGACGATATGTTAAAGCTCACCAATATCGAACCCGGCAACGTAGAGATAACGCTCCGGAACGCCGTGCATTTCCGAGCAATTGGAAAATCGACCTTCAATTCCATCCTGCGGATTACCCTAACGCTCGGTTGGTCTATATCCGACGAACTCCCCAACAAGGAAAAGTTTTTATTTTGGGACAGTATTTTCCGGTCATATCAAATTGGGTAGGACGATTGGTACGATGTAAAGTATTGTTGAATGAGGCTAAAATTCGTTTCTACCAATTGCATCGACGAGCATTAAATGAGCAACCCTTGTTAAAAGAAATTAACTATGAATTGCCTATAAAAAAAATTCGTTAGTGTTCTCCATGTTATGGCACTTAGAATCATTGCGTAGTTTTAAAACCGTTCTGCATGTAGTGGCACCTGATCCTTTAGGTTGAGTGTTAATTTGAATATAATCACTCATAATTAATTTTGGAACTTTTTTGATTTTTATTTTATATTTAGATACAAGGGTCTGTGGCAAAATCTCCCGGCGATATGCTGAGGGAATGCCTGGTTCCCAAAAAGTTTTGTTGGAGGGGATGGGGAGTCCTCCATGCAGACCCCGTGGGGCTACCAGGCGCAGCCCCATTTTCATAAATGAAGTTCATCTCGAATAATTTTACCTTTCTTTTTGAGTCATATTATTTCCTTTGCTCGAATTTGATGTAAGGAGGTAACAAATAAAGTTTCTCCTCTTCTAAAGTTTCTCCGCTTCGGGTAGCTTTTACGCTGCAGAAATAGTATTTATCACTCACCCTGATAAAAAGTAAAGTATTTTCTTTATCCTGAATAATTAATTGGCCTCTTTCAATAATATAGGGTAGTTTTTTATAAATAGATAATTCGATATCTTTATGGTGTATCTTATTTTTTCTCAATATTTTTGAAGATAAATAATGGATTTTCATCATTAATAAATTTTTTTTAATTGTCCCTACGGGACAAAATTTTTTTATCTTTTCCTTTTTCCCATCCCATCCAAAAGGATCCCCTTGGGATGGGCTATGTGCACCCCATCGCTCCGCGATGGGAAAACAATCTTTCAAGAATTTCCCCTATTCTGCCGAACGATTCACCACCCAGTATATGGTGGGAATGAGCCACAGAGAGAGAAGCATGGATAAACTCATTCCTCCAATCATGGACACCGCCAGCGGCTGTAACATCTCCGAACCTTCACCTAGCGCCAGTGCCAGCGGTAAAAATCCGAAAATGGTGGAAAGAGTGGTCATCATAATGGGGCGCAAACGCACCCGACTGGCACGCAGCAGTGCCGTGCGTACATCCACTCCTTCTTTCCGGAACTTCTCGGTATAATCGATAAGCAAAATACCGTTATTCACCACCACACCCACAATCATAATCATTCCCATAAAGGCGGAAATATCCAGCGGAATGCGGGTTATCCATAACATCAGGAAAACCCCGCTTACCGAGAGTACCGTCCCAAAGAGAATCACCCCCGAGGTGCGAAACGATTTGAATTCAAACAAAAGAATCGCATACACCAGCAAAATTCCAAACACCAGAATCAACAACAGTTCCCGAAAGGCGCGCTGCTGACTTTCGTACTGCCCGCCAATCTGCAGGGTAACACCGGGCGGCAACGGAATGTGGGGCAGCATCCGTTGAATATCGCGCACAATGCTTCCCAGGTCGCGCCCGGAGATATGGGCTTTCACATTCACCACCTGACTCAAATTTTCGTGATCCACATCGGTGCGACCGGGAAGTTTGTACACATCGGCAATTTCTTCCAGATACAGCATGCGCCCCAGATGAGGAAAATAGAGCGGCAGTCTGCGAATCGCCTCGAAGTGATTAAATTGCTCTTTGGGATAGCGCACCCGTACCGGAATCATCTTCAATCCTTCCATCATGCGGGTGGCTTCGCTGCCCCAGAGTGCCATGTGCACCGCCTGGTTTACTTCCTCCACCGTGAGCCCGTAACGGGTGGCGGCTTCGGGACGCACCCGGATGGTGAGCTCCGGTTCCTTCCGGGAAAAACCGGGATAGACATCCACCACCCCGGGAATGTGTTCCAGCGAATCGGCAATCTGCGCCGCCACCTGCTGAATCACCGGAAGATTTTTCCCGTACACCTTGATTAAAATAGGCGCAATCTCCCCACTCAAATCGTTCAACCGGTCGGGCAGCACCTGAAAGATTTCCGGTTCCAGCCGCGGTTCTTTTTTGTGAATGAATTCCCGCAGTTCATCCATAATTTCGAACGAAGAGCGCTTGTGCCCCTTCTTCAAATTGATAACAAAATCTCCATCGTTGGCATGGGTGCGGGGATGCGCCAGGCTGCGTCCGGTGCGCAGGGAGTACACCTCCACCTCCGGAATCGTCATGATGTATTCCGCAACGCTGCGCAGCATCTTTTTGGTGGCTTCGAGGGAACTCCCCGGTGGGGAAAGATAATCCAGCACGATGGTGCCCTCGTCCCATTCCGGCAGAAATCCACTGGGGATGCGCAGGTACGAAAACACGGCTATGCTGGCAAGGATTAGAATGAGCAGCAACGCCAGGATCGGGCGCCGCAACCCACCTTTTAACAATTTTTGCTGAAAGGCAATGATTTTCGGTAACACCCGACCCGGCTGGCGTTTGCGGGTGGAAATAAACACCACCGTCAGTGCCGGGGTTAGTAGCATGGCCAGTAGCATGGAAACAATAATGGCAAAGGTAAGGGTAGTCGCCAGCGCCCGGAAGAAAATACCCGGCACCCCGGAAAGGAACACCAGCGGTACAAACACCACCAGGGTGGTAAGGGTAGCCCCCAGCAACGGTACGATAATTTCGCCGGTGGCTTCAATAACCGCCTCGCGCCGCGACCGCCCCATCTCCAGATAGCGCTCCACATTCTCCACTACCACAATGGCATTATCCACCAGAATTCCAATGGCTGCTGCCAGACCACCCAGGCTCATCAAATTTAAATTCATGCCAGAAAGTTTAATAAAAATAAAGGTAATGAGGAGGGCTATGGGAATGATAATAGCGGTTACCAGGGTAATCCGTAACCGTCGCAAAAAGAGCAACAAAATGAGCATGGTGAGCAAAGCCCCCAGGAAGATGGCATCTCGCACACTGGAAATGGAGCGCCGAATGAAATCGGTCATGTCGTACCATTTGTGAATTTCCACCTCCGGAGGCAGTACCTGGCGCAAATTCCGCAGCCGCTCCTCCACCTGCTTCATGATAGCCACTGCATTGGTTCCCGGCTGCTTGATAACGGTAATGAGTACTGCCGGATGCAGGTTACTCTCGCAGGCAATAAACGTTTCTTTGAGGGCTGGCTCCACCCGGGCAATGTCCGAAAGAAAGATGGGGGTATTCTTCCGCCGGGCAACGATGGTGCGTTTAATATCCTCAATCTTCAGA
>JALXCH010000585.1 GCA_026991005.1 Calditrichia bacterium
CGGTTAATTGGTGCATGGGAAGGGATTCATTGGGCGGATTTAGATGAGGATATTAGCATTGAGCATTTGTTGGCGGGTATTTAGTCTGGGGAAAGTCAAAAGTCATTACAAAAATGGTTTATTACACAGAGAAAATCATGTACCACATAAAACATTCTCCGGCCCAACTCTACGTGCAGCCTACACTGTGACACCATGGTGTAGCGGATTTGAGGGGATGTAGCATTGCTCGTAATATTTCTGGAAAGTGACATCGTACCGCTAACATTCAAGTTATTTTGACCCGGAGGAAAAATATTGTTTCTCTATCAGGTGCCAAAGCGGAAAAATAATTTTTGAGTATCGCATGTGTTGTAGCGGGGATTAGAGTAGAGTCCAGAGATGGAATTTTGTCCTGCGGTAAGAAAAGTCCCCATTTCAGGTTCCAGAGTAGAAATATCGTTGCTGATTGGAAGCAAAATATGTAAATTGATTTCGTGCTAAGAATTAAAATATCAAACTTTTTACCTAATACTGATTTCAAGAAGGTGGAATTATTAAAATTGTTGTATGATTCAATAGACGCAGTTATTCTTCTTAAAAGAGTCTGGCGAAGTTCCCCCCGTGTTTTGATTGGAGCGAAAATTTAAACACCCATCTTCACCCATGGCTCGCAGCAGGAGAATTTAACTGCTCATAAAAATAAACCTGTGTTTGAGTTAAAATCGGAGTTCTGATGATAAAAGTAAACCGATTGTTCTTATCCTGCTTAAAATGGTATTGGGTGTTTGGTAGTGTTTTAGAGATTAAAGTAATGAGCATTTAATTATGGAGAAAAACATTGCGTAAACAAAGATTGAACGAGCTCAATAGTGTTGAATATCGTCTTGTCGCCTGGATAAGGAAATATCACAACGACGAAACGACTCGCCAGGCGAAAGCATTGCCATTGCTTCGAGATATGGTAACCCTGCTTATTTTTGTGCGGGATAATAAAGTTGTGGGCACGAAAAGCACGGGCAACATGCCACTGAAGGCAGTAAGGGAGGTCACCGCGCGTTTCGTCAATCCACCGGAACTGGATATTCACGTGGGGGATGAAATCTTCCGCTTGCGCAGCGAAGCCCAGGTGTGGCAATTGTACTTCCTCCACATTCTGGCAGAAGTGGGTGGTTTGCTTCAGACTGCTCCGGGTCGTCGCTGGCGACTTACCCCTGCCGGAGATAGATTTCTGCGCACCGAGCCCCTCCTCCAGGTCGCCTTTTTGTTTTCAGTTTGGTGGTTTGATGTGAACTGGCTGGTAGCTTTTCCTTTTCCAGGTATGGAAGAATATTTGCCTCCTTACTTTGAGCAGACAACCCTCAACCATTTACGCTCTCTTCCCATTAATTCCCGTATTTCCTTTAAAAAATTCGCAAATAAATTGATTAAGGAAACGGAGTTGACCTGGGGTAATAGAGATAACGATTATGATACCATGTTTCTGTATGGTTTAATTAAAGATGTGGTAATCGATATCCTGGAGTCTTTCGGTGCGATTGAGTACGAAGAAAAAAAGGAGTCATCCGATTTAACGACAATTGGCCGGTTTGTTGCTTTTAAGATTACCCCGTTCGGTAAGACACTTTTGGACTCTATTGCCATCTGGAGTGAGTAATCCCTGAGGAAAAGCCTCGTTGAGTTTTTTCCTTCAGTTCGGATCCGGAACGGCTCGCTCCTCTCTTTCGTTTGGCGTTCAATAATTAGCTGGAGATACTTATCGGATGAAATGATCCGGGCGATACGTGGGTTGTTGCCAAATTAACCAGGATTTTACCTGCCACCAGCAAAGAAGCTTCTCTCATTACTGATTTTAATGAAAGTTATTTTGCCCCTAAGAAACTGGTACAACGAATGGAACCGGAAATGTGTCATAAATCTAAAATTCTTTTATTTTTAAATTTACTCGCATCCCTTTGTGGTGGGACTCCCGAGCCTTTGCAGCGGGCACGGGAGGGGTTATGGTAAGAATTTCCGGCAGCACAATTACTGGTATTCCATTTGACAGAAGCTTACCAACATCTCAAAATCCGAAAAAACATCCCCTAACCAGAAACAACACTTTATGTGGTTAGGGGATGTTTTCCAGTTTTTATTTCAGAAGTATCATTTTCCGGGTTTTAACCTGCTGCCCTGCCTGAATCCGGAGCAGGTACACGCCGCTACTAACCGGAATACCCAGATGGTTGCGACCATCCCATTCCACCCGATGTTCACCGGGTTCCTGGGGCGTATTCACCAGAGTTACCACTCGCTGACCCAGGATGTTAAAAATCGATAGATTCACTCGCTCCTGTCGGGGTAAGAAGTAGCGAATTGTGGTTCGGGGATTAAAGGGGTTGGGATAATTCGGAAAGAGGACAAAATGCCTCGGAACATCGGAGGAGGAAATACCCATCCACAGCGGGCTGCGGAAATAAATAGTATCAGCTTCCCAGAAGTAACCAATTGTGGTTATCCGAAAAGTATCCCCGGGCATGGGAGCTGTACTGGTAGAATCCCACAGGAAGGTGAGTTCATAAGTAAGCGTGCCATTACTCAATGTATCGCCTGCCACCACATTCTCTTTTAAATAAATCTTATCCCCGGAAGAAAAATCACCCGAAAAATCATGGTCAAAGCCGTACAATTTCAGCGAGGAATCAATACCCATATTTCGATTATAGACCCGGAAGGGAACGGTAAAGAGCAGGGCATTTGTGGTGAGATGTTGCACACTGTCCGGTTGACCGAAAACGATTTCGTAATTTGTGGGATTTGCATTGTAAGCAGGTGCTACGGTAATTTCCCAATCGGAATTGCCATGTTTCCAGTAAAGGGAATCAATTTCGGGAGGGAAGAATCCCATGATTTTCAGGCTCAATCCATCGAATGTGAGATTCTGCATGGTGTTAAAATATGACACCTGTTGCCACAAGTAAATTCCTGCATCCACATCGTAAATATTTAATGAATTCGGTTGGTCAAACGAAAGGCGATAGGTGTGTCCTGTCATCTGCGTGCGGTCGATGGGGTTAAGCTGCAGCAAGCCGTTCCCCACTCCGCTGACATGGTCGAAGATTGTATCCGGTGCTGTGGTTTCGGGATTGGTAATTACCACGTTGCGTTCAACCATCGGAGAAAATGCACCGGTGGCATCCCGAACATAAAATTGGAGATTGTTTTCCCCGTTAAAAAGGTTACGCGTGTCTAACACTATACGCGAAGGAAAGGGTTGATTTTCGATTAAAGTGCACCAGGCACCACGGAAATTGTCCCTGACGGTCAGGAAAATCGAATCCTGATCGGCATCCCCAGCCAAAATATGAAGCGAGTAAACCCCGGAAATGGTATCGTTGTAGAGGGGACGTTGAACCATAATTTCGGGGGATGTGGGAATTCCCGTATTATTAATGGTAAAATAACCCTGCGAGGCGCCGTAAACAACCCCCTCTCCCTGATGCGACACCACACCCAACCGATAAAAGATGCCGTCTTTCCAATTCTGGGTGGAAAAAGAGTAACTGCCCGGGGAAGTTACCGCCGTGTCTAATAATTCCCAGGTTTCATTGTCTCCGTATCCCAGCCACAAATCTACTTTATCTACCGGATGCGGATAATGCGGGTTCACAGACCAGGAAACTTCGGCGTTATCGCTAAATACTTCCCCTCCATTACCACTCTGGATGTGGATATCAGCCTTGGGACTCTGGTACTCCCATATCCGGTCTGCCAAACGTTTCAGAGTAAGCAGTGTGGTGGAGTCCTTTGCTGCCAGCAATACACCAACCACATCCGCGGAATCTCCAGCATTCAGATTAAAGGGCCCGCAATTCATAATGCACACCGCATCCAATCCCATCGGATATTGGGAGAGAATTCCGGAATTTGAATCGAATCTGGGATTAATAAAACCGGATGGATCGCCATGGAAAAAATGTTGTCGGTTCCGGTTGTGCCAGTAAGGAGGAGAATCGGTGGAAGATGTGTCGCCAGCAAGCAGTTTATATTGAATCGCTTCTTTATCCGGCGAAACAGGGGTGATGCCGTCTCCGCTAAACGGGCCGTTGGGACCTCCGTCGTTAGAACCGGGACGGAAATACCAATTGAACCAGTGCCAGCCTGTCACGCCGGTGGGTTCACCCACAAAAACATCCGGCTGCCCGTCCGCATTGAGATCGATGTCTTCGGAAGCCGGAGGTGTTTCCAGCATCCCAACCCCCACATAGGCCAGATCGGTTGCTCCGCCACTATATCCGTCCAGATCCCAGATGTAACATAACGAAGCATCCCGATTAAATTGAATCATATCGTCGCCGTTGGTTCGCCCCAGGTAACTTCCGTCTGCCATTCGGTGGTAAATGTCGGCGTCAAAATAAAATCCCGCGTAGATGTTTTGGTAATTATACGGGGATTCGTTGATGAGTCGGTAGTGCAGGAAAATCATTCCCCCGGGGATGTTGGAGAAATTGGACGCCATCGCTTTAACCCGAATTCCCGTGGGATACCCCTGGGTAGGATCCACATCCCGATCGGCAAAGCGATCGTCCATCTCCCAGTACACATCCTGATCGGAGAAAAACGCCCGGGGAGAGATGCTGCCGGGATTAGTGAAGCCGGGCCAGATGGGATTGCTCCCCAAAGTGGGCCAGGAAGAAGGATAATCGCTATGGGCAAGCAGGGGTACAACCGGTTCCGACCAATCGTACAGGTAATTGAACGCATAAGAGGAACTGGTAGCATTCCCGAACAGCTGGGTGTGGCTGTTTTCCACTGCTTCCCAATCGGTCAGGACCTTCCCGGGAGTTCGGTCGAACCAGGATTCGGAGACGGTAGGTCCCCAGTACACAAAAGAATCGGGAAACACCTGCCCGGTTAGCGAATCTACGGCTGGGCGAATTGCCCAAGGATAGGGATTGCCCAGAGAATCCCGCCCGGGAATGCCTAAAATAAAACTAAACGTCGGAATGTACTGGTATTTCCCGTATAAACCCTCCGGTGAGGTTACCATAGGAAGATCCGGCAGAAAATCGGAGATGGAGCCGAAGTTGTTGAAGTGCATTTTCAAAGCGTTTTTTGTCTGGTAACCCATTGCCCGATCGGGACTAATCTGGGTAAAATTGAATTGTTGGTTGCGGTTAAAGGAATAATCCTCCCCAAACCCCGGAAACGAAAACACCGTCAGTAAAAAGAATCCAATCAAAATAATGTAATTTGGGATAGAAAGACGATGTGATGACTCCATAATACCTCCCTATTATTTTTTTAACAATATATTGTTTTTACAATTAAAATGCAAATTTTTTAGGGGATGTACTGATTTTTTCTCTATGTGAAACAACTCCAGGGAAGAGTTAGTAAAGAAAAACCGATAAATCTTAAATTCCACAAATTCATATTTCATTTTTTTCATTCCCAAACATAGTTTTAGTGGTTACAGTAGTTTTTATGCAGGCAAAAAATCCTGTTTATCCCCTCCCCAGGATGCGGTGCATTAATCCTGCCAAAAAACGATATTCCTCACCACGCATCTGGCGGGATTCAGAACATTAGCACCAGCCTTTCTCCCCTGTCAATCCGAGCGCAGCGTAAGCAGAGGAAAGCATCTCTTTTCTGAATTGCTTGGGATCATTTCATTTTCATATCAGGATAATTCACCTGGAAATGCGTACCATACTGGAACAAATTCCAAATAACAAATTCCAAATAACAAAAATCAAATCACAATTCCCAAACCGCAAAAAACAAACTGCAAATCTAAAATTCAAAAAGAACAATTATTAAATTCCCAAATTAAAATTTCCAACAAACAAATATTTTAATTCGTGCCCATTCGTGTGATTCGTGGTTAAACACCAATTCGGTTCTATTTTTTCAAAAATCAATTCAATTTATTAATTCTCTCTGTCGTCCTTACAGGACTTAAAATGGTGGGTGGAATTTCCCATTCCCATGGCTGAAGGCCATGGGCTAATATCTTTCGACCACTCCATTGCCTCGTACCCTGCCAAACGATAGTTTTTTGGGTTGTAATTTATATTTACCGCCTAATGATGTCTTTTCTTTTTTCTCATTCCTTTTGCCTTTTGTCTTTTGTCTCACACGGAGGTCCGGAGGACACAGAAGAAAAAAAATTCTAAATTACAAAAAGTTAAAAATCGCAACGTCCGAAAGTCTGCAAGACTCCTTTGGGAAATCCATTTGGGAAGCGCAGAGAAATATACAATTACAAATCTAAAAACAAAAAATTCAAAAGATTATTTCTAATTTGCGTTTATTCGTGTGATTCGTGGTTCTAATAATTTCAGTATTGTTTCGCCCTTTCAGGGCTCCATTTTTTGGGGATGATTTCTATACCCAGGGCTTCGCCCTGGGCTATCCTTGTGCGAGTGCTTCGCACTCTTGGGGAAATAATGTTGCATTTCAACTCTTTTGCATTTTTATTAGCTTTTTAGTTCTGTCCAAAAATTGCTTTTTTAATACCACTGAATTGTGCCAATTTTCAAGATCCTACCAAATTCAAATCTCAAATCCCAAAACAAAAACAACAAATAACAGATTCCAGAGTAACAAGCATTAATTTTTTAACGTCAAATAACTTAGCATGTTTTTCCCTGATTGAATTATGTTTTCATTTATCATTTGTGTCCATTCGTGTGATTCGTGGGCAAATAATTCTTGGTTAAATGCCCATGTGTGTGATTGGTGGTTAAGTGTTTCGGTGAGACTAATGAATGGGACAAGCTGTGTAGCCCGGCTCTCCGGAGCCGGTAAAAAGGAGGTGAGATTAAGAAACATGGGTTAAAAAGAAAGATGAGCCCTTCGAAGACATGCTATACAAGAATGCTGCTTCGCAGCATAACGCCTCAGGAGAAGCGAAGAATGAAATTACAAATTCCAATCTACAAATCCCAAACTTCAAATCCTAATTTTCAAAAAATCTAACAGGTTCTTTTCAAACTCAACCTAATTATACTGTTTTTTTCATCCGTGCCCATTCGTGTGATTCGTGGGCAAGTAATTCTTGGTTAAATGCCCATTTGTGTGATTCGTGGGCAAATAATTCCAGGATAAGTGCTTATTCGTGTAATTCGTGGTTTATTCTCCATCATTCACCGAATCTATTCCAGCGTATGGATGCGAATGTTATCGAAATACATCTGGCTCCCGGAGCGAATTACCACCAGACCGGGATAAGCATAGCCCTGAATTCTCTTATCAGTCAAAGAAGTTACTTCCCGGTTGTTCCAGAAACAGCTTACGCGGTTTACAAAACGCGCCAGCTCCATCGTTCCCGTTCGGGAGAAATTGTTTAATGTGTCGCTCATCTTCCGTGTCCAGCGCTCTCCATCAAATAAACCAACAAAATAACTCCCGTTCTTCAAATCCACCATAAAGGTAAAATAGGCACCGCTTTCCAGCTCCAGATACACCCCACCCACAGCATTCTCCGCTGCGGGGAGCCGCTCCAGATCCACACTCATCACCAGATTTCGCAGGGGTTCTTCTACGGGAATTTGCACACTAAAAGCACTTCCCGAATGGGAATATTTCGCTAGCAACAACTTTCCTTCGGTTATCTGCGCTTTGTCCCGGGGAGCAGGAACCGTCCAGAACCAGGAATAGGCGCTCTTCCCGGAAAAATCTTCCTCAAACATCAACCTCCCGGGCACCCATTTAAGGCGGCTTAACACATCCTGTAAACTATGCGAAAAATAGGCCGGATAGCGGTGGAGGCGGTTGGGGTTGTAATTGACAAACAGAGTCACCCCGTCTCCGTTCTTTTTAACTGTTCCAGCAGAAGGTACAATCTTCTGCACCGTTCCATCCGCCCGGTTGTTGTGAACCACCTTTTTTACCCTTCGCACCCGCAATCCCAGGTTTTCCAGCTTATCCAGAGCCTGGGAGAGAGACAAACTGACCACCTTGGGGACAATCACCTCTTGTGGTCCCTTACTCACCCACATTTTCACCGGCGTTTCGGCATGCAGGCGGTTGCCCGGCGCAGGTTCCACTTTAAACACCGTACCGGCAGGTGCATGAAGGTGGTAATCGAATTTCTTTTCGGCGATGAATCCCCGTCGCTTCAGCATCCTTTCTGCCACCAGCCACTTCTTCCCCGTAACATCGGGAACAACCGGATTTTTCCAGTACAAAAAATAACCGGCTGCTGCTCCCGATAGCAGAAGAACCAGCAGCACCAGCGTAACCAGCACCCCAAAACGGCTCTCTTTCTTTTCGTGAACATGCACCGTTCTGGAAAGTTGCTTTTTCTTCTGCTTCGTTTCTGGTGTGGGTTTGGGCGCCGGTTTCGGCGGTTCTTTCGGTTCAGCACTGGCTTTCGGTTCAGGGGGTACTTCTGGCGCAAGGTCGGGGGTTTTCATTTCCTCCTTTGGGGAAGAGGCGGGGGATTCTTTCTTTTCTCTGGAAGAAGGTGGCGGAGCCGAAGGAGCAGCTGCTTCCCCGCTGCTTAATCCTTCCCGAATGGCCGCCATCATCTCTTCGCCGGACTGAAAGCGGTCTTCGGGTTGCTTGGCCGTGGCTTTGAAAATAATATCCACCAGCCAATCGGGAATATCGCTACGTAACTCCCGGGGCGGCACAATCTCCTCTTTCAAAATGACCTCCATCATGGAAAATTCGCTGGAAGTCGCCCGATAGGGAAGCCTCCCCGTGAGCATCTGGTACAGGGTAATGCCCAGGCTGTAAATGTCGGTGCGATGATCGACTTTGTTGGAGCTGACAATCTGTTCCGGACTCATGTAATAAATAGTCCCCAGCCGGGCACCGGTGCTGGTATGGGAACTCTCTTCCAGCGCCTTGGCAATGCCAAAATCCCCGATTTTTGCCACGCTGGTTTCGGTAAGACTGCCCTGATAGTTGGCAATCAGAATATTGTGCGGCTTGATGTCCCGATGAATAACGTTCTGGCGATGAGCATGGTTAATCCCCGCCAGAATTTGAATAAACAGCGAAAGGGCAATCTCCACCGGTAACCCGGAATTTCGCTCCTTCAGAATCCGTGCCAGAGAGGGCCCGTTTACATATTCCAGCAAAATGTAGTAATAACCATCCTCGTAATTCACATCAAAACAGCGCACGATGTTGGGATGGTTTAAATTAATCTGCAGGCGCGCTTCGCGAATAAACCGCTTGCACACCGTATCGTTATCGGAATACTGCTGGTGCAGCACCTTCATGGCGAAATACTGGTCCATCAGCATATCCCGCACCAGATACACCGTGGCCATACCTCCCACTCCAATTTTCCGAATCAACTGATATTTCCCGATGCTTTTCATTGTTCCCCTCTACTTCTTCTCGTTTTGCTTCCCGAAATTTTCCCTGAGCCGGCTTAAACCAGTGCTTCTTTTCCCTCCGGAGCGCCCCTTCAGGAGCGGTGCCGGGAGGTTAGAAGATTCACGATTTTTCGAAAGAGAATCCCCCGCGATTCAGCAGAGCGGGACTCTTCCCCATCGCTCTCGGAGAAGAGATGAAAGCGAAAGCCGCGGTGGTACACCGTGACTTCGTCGCCATCCCGCAGGGGTTCTTTGTGGAAGTTCTTTCCGTTCAATAAAATCCCGTCCCGATCGAACATGTTGTGGATGGTAAACTGCCCCTGTTCCAGCCGAATTTTCAGAAGGTTGCCAGAGGCGTAAGGATCCGGGGTACCCACCACCTTTTTTCTGCGCTCATCCCATCCCAGATAAAACGGCACGGTCACCACTTCAATTTTTTCCCCCTCCGGCCCCTCCCGAAAGAAAGGAATAAAAGGTTGGGCAGCTACAGCGCTTTCCTCTTTCTCTCGCCGTAATTGCAGCGTAAAGGGCCCTATTTTCAAACGATCTTTTTCGGTGAATTCCGCTTCCTGCACCCGCCGTCCGTTCAGCCAGGTGCCGTTTCGGCTGTTTAAATCCCGGACGAAGAGCGCACCCTGCTGAATTTCCAGCCGGGCGTGGCGCCGGGACACGGAAAGGTGCGGAAGCACGATATCGCAGGATTTGTCCCGTCCCACCACCTGCGCTCCCTCCTCCAGTGTCACTTTTTTCTGAAACGCTTCACCGGTAATTTCCAGTAACCAGCGCATGAATCATTTTCCCCCATCTTCTGTGAAAGGTGTTTGGTCTTCCGGATTCATCACCGAATCCGATGCTTCCTTTTCCAGCGGCATTTCCCCGATGACCAGGATCAGGGAATCCCGGGGCGTGAGCAACCGGCGGTTGGCCGGGAAGGTAGCATACACCATGCTACGGGCGGGCAATTGGCAGGTACAGGGAGATGCGGGCAGAAAGCGAAATATCAGGCTGTCCTTCCGCAGGGTATCCGGTGCAAATCCCAGTTGTGCCAGCGAATCCACTGCCCGCAGCACCGTTCGCCCCTCAAGATTGGGCATGGATGGTAAACCCAGGGAAACCACTACCTGCCATCCGGAATCGGTAGCAAGGCAGGTAATGCAGGAATCTCCGGGAACGACATAGCTGAAGCTAAAAAGAGTGTCCCTCACCCAGCTTGCCGGAACCGTAAACGGACTGCGGGGGGTGAACAGGAACGTAGTGGCATTGAAGGGTTCGTCCCTTTCGGAAGCCGTCCGGGGAGGGGACGAAGCCGCAAGAGTGACCTGCTGCTCCACCGGAGTCGGCATCTGGCGGGAGAATTGATGAATCTGGTAGCCCAGCAGGAATCCCACGATAAACATCAGCAGCAGGGTAAGGGAGAATCGCGCCAGATTGGGGCGTTTGCGCCGTGCCGTTTGCCGGGGGGTAGCGGCAGGGCGTACCGCCTCCGGCACTTTGAGCAACTGCACGGTAATATTGTCCCGCCCGCCCCGGCGGTTTGCTTCCCGGATAAGGGCTTCAGCTGCCGCCTCAGGTTCCTTCTCCCGGAAAAGAATCTCCCCAATCTGCACCTCGGGCACCATATCGGTTAATCCATCGGAACATAGGAGAAACAAATCCCCCGGCTGCAACGGAATGGGTTCCGGGGCAATTTCCGGTTCGGAGTTCAACACACCGATGCAGCGGGTAATTTTATTACGCTCGGGATGGGTGTGCGCTTCTTCCGGGTCAATCAGTCCCCGCTGGACGAGCTCTGCCACATAGGAATGATCCCGGGTGAGCAACTGCAATTTTCCCCCGCGGTACAAATACAATCGGCTGTCCCCCACGTGGGCATGGTACGCTTTTTCTCCATCGTGGAGGAGCATGACCGCCGTGGTGCCCATTCCCGCCAGTT
>JALXCH010000586.1 GCA_026991005.1 Calditrichia bacterium
AAAAAGATGATAAATTAATGTTATGGACATGGTGGCTTCCTTTCATTTATTGTTACATACTTTTATTAACTAAGCTACCATGTCCTTTTATTTTTTTCAAGTCATGTACTCAAATTCCGGAAGAACCGAAAAAGTTTCGAAAAGAAGTTTTCCTGACCATTTGATGAATGTAAATTTCGTGCCGTTTGAATGTGACTTGGAATACGTCTCAGAGGCAATGAAGTGAGCATATTTCCCACTGTTTTTCAGGGAAAAAGAAAACCGATTTAAAAAGAGGGCAGAGAATGAAATATTTAGTAACCGGCGGTGCCGGATTTATTGGATCGAACATTGTGGAAGAATTGTTACGGCGTGGACATCAGGTGCGGGTGCTGGATAATTTTGCTACCGGACGGCGAGAGAATTTGACGCCATTTCTGGATCGAATTGAATTAATCGAAGGCGATTTGCGCAGCTATCATATTGTGCGGGAAGCAGTGGATGGAATGGATTTCATTCTGCATCAGGGAGCGCTTCCTTCGGTACCTCGTTCCATCAAAGATCCCATTACCTCTAACGAAGTGAATGTGGCGGGCACGTTAAATATTCTGGATGCGGCGCGCGATGCCGGGGTGAAGCGGGTGGTGTTTGCATCCTCCTCTTCCATTTACGGGGATAGCGAAAAATTGCCCAAACAGGAGGACATGACGCCGAATCCGCTTTCGCCTTACGCGGTGAGTAAATTGGCAGGGGAGAAGTACTGCCAGGTATTTGCCCGCATTTATGGGTTGCACACTGTGGCACTGCGCTATTTTAATGTGTTTGGACCACGGCAGGATCCCACTTCTCAGTATTCTGCGGTAATTCCCAAATTCATTACGGCAATCCTGAATAATAAACAACCTACGATTTACGGAGATGGCACACAGAGCCGCGACTTTACCTATGTGACTAATGTGGTGGAAGCAAACATCCTGGCCACGGAAGCGGATTTCCCTCCCGGGATGGTATTTAACTGCGCCTGCCACGAGCGCATCGATCTCAACCAGTTGGTTAAGGATATTAATGAGATTTTAGGGAAACACATTGAACCCCTCTACACCGATCCCCGTCCCGGTGATGTAAAGCATTCTTTTGCTGATATTGAGCGCATTCAGAAATATCTGGGATATCGACCCAAAGTGTATTTCCGGGAAGGGTTGGAGAAGACGATCGAGTGGTATAAAGAGAAAATGTAAAATGAAAAATGAAAAATTTGAGCAGGATGCTGGGCAATAAATGTGAAATGAATGAAAGAGATTCTCTGGCCGGATAAATATAGTTTGATTCTATTGATATATTTTTTCGCTATGAGAAACAAAATATTTAAGCTAAAAGAAAATCATATTTTACATATTTCAGTTTACGTTCTTAATTCTACATTCAGAGGTGATGTATGAAGTGGTATGCCCTGTACACCCGACCCCGACACGAGAAAAAGGTGTACGAAGAGTTGCAGGAGAAGAAAATTGAGGCATTTCTACCGCTGGTGGAGCGAGTACGGCAGTGGAAAGACCGCAAAAAACGGGTAATGATGCCCCTGTTTAACAGTTATGTGTTTGTTCATATTGAATTAAAAGATCGTTTTGCCGCGTTGCAAACAAAAGGGGTGGTTCGTATGGTGAGCTTTGGTGGAGTACCAGCCGCCATACCGGATTGGCAAATTGAGCAGTTACGGCGCTTGATTGAGCATCCCGATACTCTGCAACTGGAGGAGTACCTCCGGGAAGGCGATTGGGTAGAGGTTACCGACGGACCGTTCATGGGTATCAAAGGGCGATTACGAGAGTTACGGAATGAAACTCGGGTGGTGATTAATATCGATGGAATTTACCAATCTGCTTCCTTTGTTGTGGATAAAAAACTGGTGCGTAAAATACCTCCGCCGGATAAAGAATAAGTTTCGAAGAATAGGTACGAAAATACCATGTGAAAAGAACGAAGAAAGCTTCACCGAAAAAGTTTTTAAACCAGTTGTATGTTGAACTTCTTAAATTAAAAATTTTCACTTTATTATTTTTACCCTCCCGTTTATGATTTATATTTACTATTTCAAAAGATCTAACTCTAACTGAAAAGCAGTTAATGACAAAGATGGAATAAATTAGATTCTGAAGAACCGGGTAAAGGAAGTTACCTTTCCTTCCGGAAGACAATCAGAAAAGAAACGGAGGCAGCATATGGACAAACCGAAAAGTAAAAATATTTTCTGGCACGAAGGGGATATCAAAAAAGCGGATCGAGAACGTTTGAATGGACACAGGGGCGTCTGTCTCTGGTTTACGGGACTCTCTGGTAGTGGAAAATCCACTATTGCCCACGAGGTGGAGAATATTTTGTACGAACGTGGGGTGCATACGTACGTCCTGGATGGTGATAATATCCGCCATGGATTGAATCGGGATCTGGGCTTTTCCCCGGAAGACCGCACCGAAAACATTCGTCGCATTGGCGAGGTTGCTAAACTCTTTGTGGATGCGGGATTGGTGGTGATGACGGCGTTTATTTCTCCTTATCGTAAAGACCGCGATCAGGTACGCGAGATTATGAATCCCGGGGAGTTTGTGGAAATCTATGTAGAAGCGGATCTGGAAACTTGCGAGGAAAGGGATCCCAAAGGGTTGTACAAAAAAGCTCGCGCCGGGGAAATTAAAGAGTTTACCGGAATCTCTGCCCCGTACGAACCGCCGGAAAATCCGGAACTGGTGGTGAACACTACCGAAGAAACCGATGTGCACAAAAACGCCATGAAGGTAGTGGAGTATCTGGAGAAGCAGGGGTATTTATCTGCTGATGAAAAATAGGAATATGTTTTTAAGGGCATAGGGCATAGAGCATAGAGCATAAAGCATAAGGAAATAGAGCATAGGGCATAGAATATGAGTATATAGGGCATATCCCGACTAAAGCGCAAACATCCCTGTTTGCTTTCGGGATGAACTCATCCAAGATTTCAGGAATAAGTGCAAGGGGGAGGGGGGAAAGGATAAAGTTTTTTATGTTAAAGCGGTTTTTGGTTTAAAGCTGAAAGGAGTTTTCGTTGATAGATTTGCACATGCACAGTACTTTTTCGGATGGAACACTTACCCCCACCGAATTGATTCAGAAGGGCAAGGAATTGGGACTAACGGCAATGGCACTCACCGACCACGATACCATCGATGGGGTAAAGGAGTTTATCCAGGCCGGTAAATCGATTGGGGTAATTCCCGTGCCTGGGGTGGAGATTAGTGTGGATACCAAATTACCCAATCACGGGCACATGCATATTGTGGGACTTTTCATCGATCCCGATTCCGAAGAGTTAAAAAATACCCTGGATTACTTGCGAACCCAGCGCAATTTGCGGGCCGAGAAGATTATTCGCAAGCTGAATGAATTGGGTGTGGATGTCACAATGGAAGAATTGTTAGCCGAAGCAGGAGAAGGTTCTATTGGGCGTCCCCATGTGGCAGCCATTATGGTACGCAAAGGGCTGGTTTCCAATATACTGGAGGCATTCGAGAAATACCTCAAAAAAGGTGGACCGGCTTATGTGGATAAAGTCAAGTTAGGGGAAGAGGATGCCATTCGGCTCATTAAACAGGGAGGAGGTATTGCTATCCTGGCGCATCCCCATTTGATGAAATACGATACGTTTGAAGAAGCCAAACAGAAAATATTGCAGCTTAAAGAGTATGGGCTGGATGGGTTTGAGGTATATTATTCCGGGATGCCATTGGAATATACCCGCAAGCTACTGGAAATGGCAGATGATTACGGCTTTATCTACTCCGGTGGGTCTGACTTCCATGGTTCTAACAAAGATGGTATTCATCTGGGTACGGGTAAAAACGATCTGGAAATTCCCGATCTGGTGTACGAACGGCTAAAAGGGTACTGGCAGATTAGTAGAGGGTAGAAAAGACCAAAAAAGAGAAAAGAGGAAATAGGAAAAAAATATGTAATAGTTTGGTAGTTTACCTCTATTTTAATTTTCCTAAAAAAAATAAAGTAATCTCAAAAGAAAAAAGAAGGAGTAGAAGAATGATACGACCTCATGGTGGGACATTGGTGAATCGATATGTAGCAGAAGAACAGAATAATGAATTTGTGGAGAGGGCAAAGAGCTTGCCCAGGATTACCCTTGATGATAAAAACATTTCCGATCTGGAAATGATTGCCTCCGGTGCCATGAGTCCCTTAACGGGTTTTATGAAAAAAGCGGATTATACTTCTGTGGTGAACGAGATGCGCCTCTCCAACGGATTGGTGTGGAGTATTCCCATTACCCTGGCTGTAAACAAAGAGGTGGCGGATCGGATTGATGGTCATGGGGAAGTGGCGCTGGTGGATCATCAGGAACATTTGCTGGCTATTATGAATGTAGAAGAAGTGTATCAATACGACAAAGCAGTGGAAGCGGAGAAAGTGTTTCGCACCACGGACGAAAAACATCCCGGGGTGGCTTATGTTTACCAGCAGGGCGATTACCTTCTGGGTGGCCCCATTACCATGATTAACCGTCCCCGGCACACGGATTTTGTGGAATACCGTCGCGATCCGGCAGAGACTCGCCGTATTTTTCAGGAAAAAGGCTGGGAAACAGTGGTTGCCTTTCAGACGCGCAATCCCATTCACCGGGCGCATGAGTATCTGCAGAAATGCGCGCTGGAAATCGTTGACGGTTTGCTCATTCATCCTCTGGTGGGACGCACCAAATCGGATGACATTCCCGCAGAAGTGCGCATGAAGAGCTACGAAGTGTTGCTGGAAAAATACTACCCGAAAGACCGGGTACTGCTTTCCGTTTTTCCCGCTGCCATGCGCTATGCCGGTCCCCGAGAAGCAATTTTCCACGCCCTGGTTCGCAAGAACTACGGTTGCACCCACATTATTATCGGACGTGACCATGCCGGTGTGGGCAATTATTACGGCACGTACGATGCCCAGCATATCTTCAAGGAATTCAAACCGGAAGAACTGGATATCACTCCGCTTTTCTTCGAACATGCTTTTTATTGTACTGAATGCGGCAACATGGCCAGCGCCAAAACCTGTCCGCACGACAGCAGTGCTCATGTATTCCTGAGCGGAACAAAAGTGCGCGAAATGCTCTCCCGCGGCGAACTTCCCCCCAAAGAATTCACCCGTCCGGAAGTAGCACAACTGCTTATGGAAGCGATGAAAAAAGATTAATTTTGAATTAATAATTTTGAATTTTGAATTATATAATATTCATTTTTATGAAAGATAATATTATACTAAATAAAACCTTTGATTTTGCTGTAAAGATTGTTGAATTATGTAATATATTGCAGCAAGATAAAAAGGAATATATTTTATCCAGGCAATTGTTACGGTCTGGTACATCTATTGGAGCAAACTGTGAGGAAAGTGTTGCTGCACAATCGCGTAAAGATTTCATAAATAAACTTTATATCGCACTTAAAGAATCGCGCGAGACGAGGTATTGGCTTCGCTTGTTAAAAGCAACTGGTTATTTAAAGGAACAAAATGAATTATTTAGTGAAATTGAAGAAATTATAAAAATATTAACATCAATAATTAAAACTACACAAGAGAAGGATAAAACCGAATGATTTATAACGAATGTGTCTTTACTCAATTCAAAATTTAAAATTCAAAATTCAAAATTAAAATGTTTCAGTTTTGGTATACAATGTTTCTCCTCATCGTGCTGACGGTTGTTTTGGTAAGGGAGTGGTTAAGTGCGGAGATTGCAATTTTCTCTGTGCTGATGTTGTTGATTGTGGGTGATGTGGTTACAGTGCAGGAAGCATTCTCCGGTTTCTCTAATATTGGAGTACTGACCATCGGATTATTATTTGTGATTGCCGGAGCCCTCCAGAGTAGCGGGGCGTTGAATTATCTTCATCCCATTCTGTTTGGGAATCGCACGTCTAACATAACCCGAAAATTGATCCGGATATTGTTTCCCATTTCGGCTATTTCTGCCTTTGTAAACAATACACCCATTGTTTCCATGTTCATCCCCGCCGTTAAATCCTGGACGGAAAAATACGATTTGCCTGCGTCAAAATTTCTCATTCCCATTTCCTATGCCGCTATATTGGGAGGTATGTGTACCCTCATAGGCACCAGCACCAATCTTATCGTTCATGGTTTACTGATTCAAAACGGGCAGCCCGGATTTGGCTTTTTTGAAATCTCCCGGATTGGGATTCCCGCAGCCGTATTGGGAATGTTGTTTATTATTTTTATTGGACAACGTTTGTTACCGGAACGTAAAGAACCCATGGTGCAGTTGGGAGCAAGTACCCGGGAGTTTGTTATCGAGCTGAAAGTGACCCCTGAATATCAAAATGTGGGGAAGACCATTGAGGAAGCCGGTTTACGGCATCTGAAAGGTTTGTTTTTATTCCAGATTGAACGCAACGGCGAGGTGATTGCGCCGGCCCGACCGGATGAGAGAATCCGTGTGGGCGATCGTCTGTTTTTCACCGGATTGCCCAAAACCATCATCGAATTGCAGAAAACCCCCGGACTGCAGCTCATTAAAGATGCTTCCTTCGATTTGAAACAGTACGATTCCGACCAGATAAAACCGTACGAGGCAGTAATTTCTCCCAGTTCCCCTTTGGTTGGCAAAAACGTGCGGGAGAGCAACTTCCGCGGGACATATGGTGCGGTTATTCTGGCCATCCATCGCAACGGTGAGCGCATTCAAAGGAAAATCGGGGACATCACTCTGCGGTCCGGAGATACGCTTCTTTTGCTGGCGGATAAAGATTTCATCCGACGCTGGTACCATTCCAGAGATTTTCTGCTCATTTCCCATGCAGCGGAAATCCCCTCCAAACCGCAGTGGCGGGCAAAACTCTCCATTGCCATTTTCATTGGAATGATTTTGTTGACCGTGTTTCATGTGCTGCCATTGATCTCCGCTGCCGGTCTGGCGGCAGTGACGCTGGTACTTATCGGTTGCATCTCTCCGGCAGATGCCAAACAATCCGTGGACTGGAAAGTGCTGTTGATTATTGCTTCGGCACTGGGCATTGCCGTGGGTATGCGCAACTCCGGTTTAAGTGAGGCAATCGCCCGGGAGATTATTACTTTAAGTGGTGGCTGGGGGATGCTGGGAATTCTGGCTGCTCTTTATTTCCTGACCAGTCTTTATAATGCTGTTATTACCAGCAATGCAACAGCAGCACTCATGTTCCCCATTGCCCTTTCTACTGCTCTTACCATACAAACCGATCCCCGCCCATTTGCGTTAACCATCACCATCGCTGCCGCTGCCAGCTTTGCTACCCCTATTAGTTACCAGACCAACCTCATGGTGTACGGACCGGGTGGATATAAATTTTCTGATTTTTTAAAAATAGGCATTCCTTTGCAATTTCTGGTAGGGATAGTAGCGGTTGGGGTGATATGGTGGAGTTATTTTTAAAGAGAATAAATATGTAGGGCATAGGGCATAGGGCATAGAGCATAGAGCATAGAGCATAGAGCATCCGAACGTCCACAGGACTCCTTTGGAGGATCCCTTCAGGATAGAGCATAGAGCATAAAGCATAGGGCATATCCCGACTAAAACGCAAACATCCCTGTTTGCTTTCGGGATGAAATCGTCTGGCAAAGCCATCCCCTTGGGACATGATTACATGCATATGGTATAAAAAAGAAGGGGAGTAAAAATGGAAGAATTTGGGAATGGGGTATATGAGCAATTTATTATGGAACCTGGAGAAACATACAATGTGCAAAAGGATTTTACCAGTCTGGATTGTTGGCAAAAGGCAAGGAAGGTGAAATTGTTCTTTTATCAATCTATTTTACCAAAACTTCCATCTGAGGAAAAATATCGTCTGGGTGGTCAAATCCGGGAAGCAATGGTGAGTGCCACGGCCAATATTGCTGAAGGATATGGAAGATTTCATCATCAGGAAAGCATTCAATTTTTTCGAATATCCAGAGGTTCTTTATATGAACTTAAAGATCATCTAATTACTTGTTTTGATTATAATTTTATTGATAAAAATCTATTCAATAAGGGAGTTGCATTAATAGAAGATGCAAAAATTCCCTATCCGGATATATCAAATATAAACAAAGTTTGATAATCACTAAAAGGAAATAATAGATATTTATGTCCCTATATCTCAATGCTCTATGTCCCTATGCTTTATGCCCTTATGCTTTATGTCCTTATGCTTTATGTCCCAAATTTTCGAAATCATTTTAGAAAAAAAATTCTTGCATACTGCATCCGAAAAGAATAAATTAGGCGTGGAATTTAAGTGAATTAAGAGGTTCTATATTACAGGAAATCAGAAGGTTATAAAAAGAGAAATAAGGGATATTTTTATCTTTCGACCTAAAGTTTTCCAGTTAATATACGATAGTGATTTTTTTAAATAATAACCGGGTATCCGAGCCTGTTGTTAGGGAGGTGTGAGTATGAAAAGATCGGAACCTGGTAGAATAAACAATCTTTTTGTTTGTAAGGAAGCGGAGAAAACGAATTCTCAACATCCACAAATTCTTCACGATTAGAAAGGGGCAACCCGGTTAGGGGAGTCCATTTTTTATATAGTGTTACATCATATCAACGGCCTCGTTTTGCAGTTCGCTGATGCGGACTGTAAGTGACGGGGCGGAGCTGTGGCAGAAGGGTAAGGGTAAGGCATAGGGACATAAAGCATAGAGCATAAAGAGCTCGCGGAGCGAGCGAGAGATTTTAAACCATGAATTTATTCATGGAAAAAAAGAAAAATACCCCACCCTATGAAAGAGTCACGGCCTGACGGCAGATATGGGGAAATTTAAAGCATAAATCATAGAAGAAAAGAGGAAAGAGGAAAGAGGAAGAATTTATAAATACATAAATATATAAAGAAATCGAAGATCTAAGTTCGAAGATCAAAGATCAAAGATCGAATGATGCTCTTTATACCCCTATTACCCTATACCCTATATACCCTATATACCCTATATACCCTATATACCTTATATACCTTATCACCCTATGTCCCTATGTCCCTATGTCCCTATATCCTTATCCACCAGAAAAAAACGATGAATACAGCAACACCGAATATTTCCAATAAAATATTATCAGCAGAAAAAATTGTTTCTCTAACTACGGAGTATCTAGAATTACTCAAGAATCTCGATTTTGCATTTTTATTCGGGTCTTATGTTGCGGGAAAACCAACTGTTTTAAGTGATGTGGATATCGGTATTCATACCACCTCCAGATTGCCTTTACTGGATCTGGGACGGATAATTTGCGATCTGGAAGCTATATTGAATATAACGGTTGATGTCATCCGACTGAACGATATCTATCGAGAAAAACCGGCTTTCGCCATGGAAATTATTAAAACAGGACAACTGCTCATATGCCGTAATGAAAATCAATTGGTGAATTTTAAACGCTTAACTTATTTATTTTATATGGATACGCAACCCCTTCGCGAGAAGGCAAACGTCCAATTCCTCAGACGAATAGAATCCGGGCGATTTGGGGAGCACAATTATGCTGGATAGATTGGGGCAATTAGAAGAAAATATTAGTGAGCTGGAAAAAATCCGCGAAACCTTCGATATTTCCCGGATACAAATGGAGAAGGTACCGGAATGGGCTCTACGTTATGGATTATTCGAGAGTATTCAGATTGTCATTGATGTAGCCTGTCATATTGCCGGAAAATATAACCTCGGGAATCCGCAAAATTATAAAGAGTGCATTGAATTACTCCAGAAATATGAATATATCGATGCGAATCTTGCTGATCGCTTGAAAAGCATGATCGGCCTTCGGAATTTGTTAGTTCATGAATATGTGGGGATTGATGTGGAAGAATTATATAACTTTTTGCGTCAATTGGATGATTTTAAAACCTTTGTTAAGCAGATAAAAAGATACATATAAGATATTAGGGGACATAAGGGGCATAAAGGCATAAAGGCATAAAGGCATAAAGGCATAAAGTGTATAAGGTGTATAAGGTGTATAAGGTGTATAAGGTGTATAAGGTATATAGGGGTAATAAGGGGAATAAGGAAATAAGGAAATAAGGAAATAGGGATATAGGGAAATAAGGGATTAGGGAAAGAGGAAAGAGGAAAGAGGAAAGAGGAAAGAAGAAAGAAGATAATGGGGGCATAAGGACATAAGGACATAAAAGCATAAAGAAATATAGGGATAAGGAAATAGTAAAGAGGAAATAGTAAGAAATTAGAAATACATAAATGCATAAATTAGGAAAAAGAAAATAAGAAATAGGGGAATAAGGAAATAGGGGATTAGTGGAAAGAGAAAAAAGTAAAGAGGAAGAAATTATAAATACATAAATGTATAAATAGGAAATAGAAAAGAGTATATAGTAGTTAAATCATTTTATGAATGTGGATTAATGCTTTGCAATGATATTAGCGAAATCTAGAAAATAGAAATCAATGAGTCAAAAAAAATCCCCTTTACGGTATAAAATTATTCGAACTATTGGACAACGGATACAGAGTTATTCCCCGGAAAAGGTGATTGTTTTTGGTTCATATGCCAGAGGTGAGGTTGATGATTTAAGTGATGTGGATATAGTAGTGATAAAGAAAACCAGGGAAATTTTCTTTGATCGTATCCGAAAAGTATTAAAGGTATTAAATCTGGATAGAGCAGTGGATGTATTCGTTTATACTCCGGAAGAATTCGACGATATGATTGAACGTGGAAATGCGTTTGCGGAAATGATTCTGGAAGAAGGTGTGGTAATTTATGAGAGATAAACATCGTTTACTGGAAGCTGCGAATTGGTATCATCAGGCAAAATATGATCTTAAAGCAGCCCAGTGGAATCTTGAAGGTGGTTTTTACAGCACGGTGTGTTTCTTATCCCAGCAATCAGCGGAAAAAGTGCGAGACTGTTTCATTTTTTGTGTAAATGCATGATTAAAGATTTAGATTTAGCCTGCCTTCGAAAGCAATGGCCAATTGGCTAACGATCTTACTCCAATCTCTAATTGTACTTGTCCATTTTTTTGATATATCAAGATAAGCTAAGAAGAGCATTTTTACAACAGCCTTATCATTTGGGAAAATAGTTTTAGATTTAGTCACCTTTCGGAATTGGCGATGCACAGCTTCCACGGTATTGGTGGTATAAATCAGTTTTCTTATCTCAGGCGTATAGGCAAAATACGTGGATAAATTATCCCATTTATTTTCCCATG
>JALXCH010000587.1 GCA_026991005.1 Calditrichia bacterium
GTCGTACGTTACGGAATGGTAGTATGCCTGATCCATCTGAAATGTATGTTGCTGAATGGCGTTCTCGGTTTTTTCGATGGGTCCCTGATAGGGAAGAATGGGGTGCTGGAATCCGTAATCTGTTAAATTGAATTCCTGACTTTCGGCTGAAATTACCCGTACCTGGACTTCGGCACCGTAGGGAACATCAATAAGCTGGTGAACTTCCGGCAGAAATGCTTTGCCAATCTCCAGACGCTGCCCTTCGAAATGGGGTAAATGAAGAGTGGTAAACGTTCCCCAAGGAGTTTCCGATTCCGTCGCAGCAATCTGATTTAACGATAGTTCCAGAGTCAGCCCGGTTGCACTCCTGCTTTTCAGTGTCAGGGAATTGTCGTTACCTGACTTTAAAGAAATAATCTGTCCGGCAGCAAATAGCAGGGAGTGAAGTAAATAAACACTTAACAACGAAATTAAAACACGCTTCATAAAGGCCTCCAAAAATTAATGGTTCTAAAAACTAAGAAATTCATCTTAACCGACAGAGCTTACTGAATCACCGGTTAAATTTTGTTCATTACAAACGGATGGATCGGGTATCTTCGGAAGAGCTATTTTGTAATGCTTCACAAAAAACAGTTTTCCCTGATTCTACGTTCTTTATTTTTACAATACACCTCTCATTCACTATTTTTTCAGGTAGCCATACCCACCCATTATTAATGTCTTCAGACAGGCTGGCAAATACTTTTAGTTCCATAATTTTCCTGAAAGATAACGTTATGATTCAGTTACCACCAGGGAGTTTAGTGGATTGACGATGGATAGCACCCAATTGTTCGGTGGTAATTTCTGGATTTATATATTCGATTTTCCCGTCTTTCCAGATTGGTATTCTTAAATTTTTCCGTTTTGCTTCGGCTATCGCTTTCTGTGAAGCTCTACTCAGTGCCTTAAGACCCATTGTTGCGTAATCTCGATTATGTTTCCCCATTTCTTCACCTCGATTGATAAATAATTGATGGTTTATCCGTAGAATTATCAAAAACTATCCATTCATCTGCCAATTGTTTGTATATTTCCTGAAAGTTAATCCAGCTTCTTTCAAAACGACGCTTAATATCACTTACAGGTACGTTATGTCCACCTTCTAAAACACGTAGCTTCACACGCTCTATTGCTAAATCTACTGAAGACAATTTCAAAAAATATATAACGATTTTATAGCCTTTATTCTTCATTTCATTAATTTTTTTGATATAGGCCCTTCCGGATAATGTTGTTTCAAACGCAAATGACTCGCCTTTTTGAATATATTGATTTATCTGTTCGAGCATCAACTTTCCGGCCAATATCGCTACTCCTTCCGGATGAAACGGAGCCAATCCAGCTGCTATTAAATCAGCATTTATAAAATTATAGCATTTTGCTTCAACTGGAAGAAATTCTTTTGCAAATGTTGTTTTACCAGGTCCATTTGGTCCAGCTATAATATAGCATATTTTCATTATCTATTTTAGTTCTATACATCAAACATATTTGTTATACGTAAAAAAAGGAGAGAACCCTACGGAAATTTTTAACTCTATTTCACCGATTGTCCAGGGTTTCTAATAAGCGTTTGATGATGTGGAGGGTGGTTACACCTTCTGCTTCGGCATTGAAATTGGTAATGATGCGATGGCGTAATACAGGAACCGCACAGGCTCGCACATCTTCAATCTGGGGAGTAAATCGTCCCTGCAAAGCAGCACGTGTTTTTGCCCCTAAAATCAAATACTGGGAGGCTCTGGGACCTGCTCCCCAATTTATCCATTCCTTCACAAAATCCGGAGCCTCAGGATTGTCGGCACGGGTAAGGGTTACCAGTTTCACTGCATATTCAATCACATTGTCCGCCACAGGCATTTTGCGAATGGCCTCCTGATATTCCAGAATTTCATCAGCCGTCATTACCTTTTCCAGTTGAGGAGTGTAATCGCTGGTGGTGGATTTTACGATGTGAATTTCTTCTTCGAAGGAAGGGTAATTGATCCACAAATTGAACATAAAGCGGTCCAACTGCGCTTCGGGCAGGGGATAGGTTCCTTCCTGTTCAATGGGATTCTGGGTAGCCAGTACAAAAAACGGCTCCTGGAGCTCGTAGGTTTCTCCCCCTGCCGTGACTTTGTGTTCCTGCATCGCTTCCAGTAAAGCGGATTGAGTTTTAGGAGGAGTGCGATTTATTTCGTCGGCCAGAACGATGTTGGCAAAGATTGGCCCCTTCAGGAAACGAAATCCCTTGCTGCGCGACTCCCAGTTCTCTTCGATTATTTCCGTTCCGGTAATATCCGAAGGCATCAGGTCGGGCGTAAACTGGATACGGCTAAACTTCAAATCCAGCACCTGCGCCAGCGTGCTGATGAGCAACGTTTTTGCCAGACCGGGTACTCCCACAATCAGGCAGTGTCCCCGCGAAAACAAAGAAATAAGCAGTTGATCAATGATCTCCTGCTGCCCGATAATCACCTTCTTAATTTCCTGATCAATCTTCTGGTAAGCTTCGGCTAACGCTTCCAGTACCTGTGCTTCGTTTTTCTCTTTCACAATCTATCCCGATTTCACTTTCCGGTAAAAATTTGCTGAATATTAGGAAAATAGACAGGGAGAATCAATTCCTTTTTCATTTTCAAAACGGGGTTAAATATTCTAACTCTTTTGAAATAATAATGTTACTTTATCTGGGAAGAAACATCCAATTACTGGAAAATTCGGGAGTATATGCCGATGTTTACGATAGAAATTGTGATTCATGCGCTAAAGATAACGATTTTTGTTTTTTTAATGATGGTTCTTATCGATTGGCTGGATATTCGGTCTCGTGGGAAACTGCATGAATGGGTGAGCGGACGACGCTTTCGCCAGTACCTGGTTGCCAGTTTTTTAGGAGCCACACCGGGATGTCTGGGTGCTTTCATGAATGTCTCCCTTTACATTCACGGATTTCTCTCCTTTGGCGCTCTGGTGGGAGCTATGATTGCCACTTCCGGGGACGAATCCTATGTCATGTTCGCGGAATTCCCGAAGATAGCTTTACTGCTCCATTTTATTTTATTTGTGCTCGGCATTTTCTTCAGTTTTGTCACCGATTACCTGATGAAAATATTTAAGATAGAAACCTGCCAGGAATGTCAATTGCAGGTGTACCACCCCAATGAGCATTCCGTACGGCACTACGTAACCGAACATATCTGGGAGCACATTATCAAGAAGCATTTGCTGCGGGTCTTTGTGTGGACATTTTTAGCTCTCTGGGTGGTGCAAATTGGGCTTCAATATTTCAATCTGGAACAGTTTGTGCGGGAATATCCCCAGATCATGCTTTTAAGTGCTGTGCTAATCGGTTTAATTCCCGAATCCGGTCCTCATCTTATATTTGTGATGATGTTTAGCCA
>JALXCH010000588.1 GCA_026991005.1 Calditrichia bacterium
AAAGGAGTGCCTCGTAGCTGGCGGTGTGTACCACCCGGTGCTGATTTTCCGTTCCGCCCACAATCACCGGCTTGCCCCGCAGCAGGGGGTTAAATCCCTGCTCCACTGAGGCGAAAAACGCATCGGCATCGATATGGGCAATGAGGCGCGCCAGACGGGGCGTATTGTGCGCCATGGTGATTCCTCCTGTGATGTAACCACCTCTGCTTCTTTTAACTAAATAGATGAACTTATGTTCACCTAAATTTATGAGTAAGAAAAGGCAGATGCAAGGGGAATTTTTGGGTAGGAATGGCGGGAAGGTGAAATGATTTTGAGTTTAATAAGGACGTATTTCAAGCTTTGGTAAGTGGTTTAATCAGGTGTTTTTTTCTTCCATCCTGAATAGGAGAAGATTTTTAACCGATGTCGCCCATTCGCTATTTTTTCCCTTTAGCTATAAAGCAGATTAAATTATACCCGTAGTACAGCATTTTAGTGAATGTGTACTATCCTGGGAATAGACAGGAACCGGGATTACTGGTTTCTAAAACTGTAATAAGAACCAGATGTTAAAGCACCACTTTTTATTAGTACTACAGGTTAAATTACTTTTGTTTCAAAAGAAATGCACTAATTCCATTTAACACCTGTTCCAGAAGATTATCCTCCGAGAGGATTGTTTGGTGATTGGCTCCGGGAATTAATAAAATTTCTTTGTGTTTAGATGGGCATATTGAGAATAATTTTTCACTCATAGCTGGTGGTACAAAATTGTCTTCTTTTCCGTGGATAAAAAGGATGGGAATTTGTACTCTTTTTATTAAGGTTAAATTGTCTAATTTCCGGATATTTTTATCTGTTATAATTCTTACGAACGGCCTTTTGTAAAAAGGAATGCTTTGGTTTTTTAAGTAATCAATCATTTCCTGTGCCGAAGTAAAGGGACTGATTAAAATAATTCCGTTTATGTTATCGATGGTGTTTATATTTTTAAGAGTGACGTAACTACCAATGGAATAACCAATGATATAAGTGGGCAGTTCTTTCTTAAAATTTTTTACAGAGTAGAAATATTGTAATGCAGCTCTTCCATCCTTTGCAATTCCATCTATTGTGGGTTTCCCCTCACTAAATCCGTATCCCCTGTAATTTATGGCGAAGATGTTAGATTGTAATGTTTTCCCAATTTTATTAAAAAAGGGGATTTTATAGCGAAGGTTGTAGGCATTTCCCTGGAAATATATAATGTTCATTTTTGCTTCTTTCAAAGAAAGAGACCATGCTTCTAATCTTACACTGTCTGCGGTAGTAAAAAAATGCCGTTCAAAATTGAATTGAGTGTCAATTTTAAATTCTTTTACTGGATAAAATAAGTTCTCTTCATTGAAAGAGATGGTGGTGCAGGAGGTTAGAACCAGGAATAAAATAAATAAATTGTACTTTAATAAAATTTTCATGTTTACTCCTCCATGTTTATTAAAGAGAGTGGGAATAGTTTACCATGATTTTTTAAATTATTGCAGTTTTTTCCTGATTCTTTGTAAACCGAATTAAATTCTTGTATCGGCATTTTAACTTCCTCCCGTGATTTTCCGTTTAAAATTATAGGTTAGCAAGACACTATTAAACTTCTCGTCGAAATGTCTTTTGGGAGGAGTATGTTGAGGGCAGGATATTGCAATACCATAATATGAGGGGGAGACAATCTCGCTGCCATTGTTAGTCTGGATACGGGGGTAAAACAGGGCAACTCCACATGGGATAAAATGAACCATTAGCAGATTGGCAAAGATGACGGGATTAGTGCTGGTGTTTTCGTTATTAAACCTGACGAAGCATGCTCCGATGCATACACTTCGGTAACAGGAAAGATAGAACCATATTGCTTTATCGTTGAATATAGGAGGATTGTAAAAATTCATCAGGAGTTAAGACTGGAATTTGTGCGGTTTTAAAATCCTTTTTATTTTGTGTAATAATCCCCTCAATATTGGCTTTTATTGCAGCATAATAATGTATCGCGTCTTCCAGGTCCTCAAAATCAGAAGTCAATGCAAGATCAATTATTTTATCATTTACTGGAACTACTTTAAGGAATGTTCTTAGTTTTTTTAATTAAATTAATGGCATCTAAATGTGATTTAGTACGCCGGATAATAAAATAAAGCGTATCTACTGCAGCAGCAGAAATGTAACCGCTTATTCTCTCTTCAACGCAAAAAGTTAACATTTCCGCAGATGCTTCATAAAATTCGGCTCGATTCATTAATACATCCAATAATACATTGATGTCAATAAGAATTCTTTTCATGAATGTTTTTCGAGTAAATATTTAAGTCGTTCGAGCTGTAATTGTTCGTCTGAAATATCTGAGGGAATACTGCCGGTAATTTCTTTTATAATTGGGGATATTCGAGAACCTTGATCGGCCTGATCTGATATTGATTTCAAAAAGTCACTAATGAGTTGATCAAGCTTAATTCTTTTTCTTCGAGCATAATTTTGCGCAACTTTTATTATTTCCTCATCCATTTCAATAGTTACTTTTTTTCGCATTTGAATATCCTCTTATCAATTCGTTTTAAACAATTTATAAGCATTGATTTATAAATACAAGAAAATATTTTTTGCTTTTTATATTTTATGTTATGAACCTTAATGAAAAAATATCTTCAGACAGGATGTTCCGTGCAAACATTGGTTTTTAGAAAGACGAAATTAAATCATATATATTGGCTGGTTCCAGATCGGGGTAGGCTTCCAGAATTTTTTCTTCGGTCATTCCGTCAGCTATCATAGCGATAATAGTGTAAACAGGAATTCGCAGGTTTCGGATGCAGGGTACCCCTCCCATTTGTTTGGAAGCCACGGTAATAAGAGTAAATTGCGAGGTAAATTCTCTGGGTAGTAAAAAATGGAGGTTTTTTAAGTGATGGTTTTGTTTACCGTGCCGTGGATTCTCGTGATTTGTTAAGAGTCGTTTTGGTGCTAAGTTCATTAAAGCATGCACAGATGCTTACGAAATTTTAATTGTCAAGCTCGGATTTTTTAAATAATTCCTGAATCCGTGAGATTTTTGTGAAAAACGAACATTTTTCCCGATTTTTCTGTTTAGATTAAGATTTCATTTATGACGTTAGATTTAATTATTCTGAATTTTTTCTTTTTTCTATTAGAAATGTATATTATTGTAAATATATTTATATTATTAATTTAATTTTTGGTAATTGAGCATACTTCTCCCATTATATCCAATTTTTAATTTTTAATCTTGTTAAGAGTAAGCTTGCAAATATGCTAAAGCCCATTTGTTCCCGCGAAATATCCTTAAAAACATCTTACGACTTCGCTCAAAATAAAACGCACCCATGTACATCAAATTCTGTAATACTGTTCTTAGCCTCAAACGAATACCTCGTCTGCCAG
>JALXCH010000589.1 GCA_026991005.1 Calditrichia bacterium
ATTATACGGAAAGTAAACAAGGAAATAAACCAGGCTATACCGATTAAAAAAATATCAAATTTGTAAAATTCATCTGCAAATTTTAAATAAAATGGTGATTGTTCTTGTTTTTTATTTTTCATTAATTTAACCATAACCAGACCAACAACCCATATCAACAACAAACAGAAAACAATGAAAAGTTGGGCTCGAATGGTAACTGGTGGAAAATCATAATGAATAAGCACGAAGTTACTTAATAAAAAAATAAACGTAAAAGGAGCAGCAGAAACATTAAACGGGGTAATTAAATTGCCCAGTCTTTTAGTTTCTGCGCTCATCAAAATACTTAAAAATAAAACATTCCCAAAGGTTACAATCTGGATTAAACTCAAATCAATTTTCACCTTTTAAAATAAATTCAATATCTTCTTTATGTAATTGATTTAAACGATTTGAAAAGATGAATATTTTCCTGATCAGTTTGTATGTTTTCCAAAAACCAATACGATAACGGAACAATAACAAAAAAGCAAAATAAAACACAGAAAAAAAACGCCAGATTTGCCATTTCCACAAAGGATAAAAATCTTTCATATCAATCAGACGATTTAAAGCAAATATGACGACTTTACGCCCATCTTTCTGCCATTTTCTATCCGAAGAAACTGCTATTTTGTGAAATACTCTCGAATTACCAACAGCAACTAAATTTAGTTTATTTTTTCGCGCTCTCAAACTCAATTCAAAATCTTCCTCACCAAAGAAAAATTTTTCTGATAAATATCCGTACTTTTCTAGAATCGTCTTGGGAATGCACAAAGCACAGCCATTGATAAATTCAATTTTTTTAATTTCCTGCGTGCCAATTGTTTTGTAATATTTAGTTTGACCCCAGGGAAAAATTTGGCCTCCAGCATTTGCGATTCGGTCGGGCTGATTGTAATAATAAATGGTAGGTTGAGCCATGGCCACTTGAGTATTGATTTTAAAAACAGCCAATAAATTTCGCAGGGTTTGCCTCTCCAATACAGTGTCATTATTCAATAAGAAAACAAATTCTGATTTCAAAATAGTAGTTGCAAAACGCATTCCTATGTTCATGCCTCTGGCAAAGCCCAGGTTTTGTTTAAGGGGCAGTAAATAAAACTTGTTATCTTTTTTAGGTTTTTCCTGAATATGTTTTATAATCTGAATGGGTAGTGGTTTAGGTATTAAAGGGAAAACCAGATGGGGAAAACGGGTCTTTATTTCCTCGATTTCACCATTGGCCCAGGCTAAAATTTTTTCAACTGAATCATCATCCGAGCCATTATCCACCACTAACACATTAAAATTGGGATAATCCTGTCTGGCCACGGTTTCCAGGCATTCAATTGTATCCTGCCAACCATTCCAATTCAGTACAATAACGGCTACGGGAGGAAAAACTTCAGCACGTTCCATTGACTGTTCCTTTTAATAAACCAACTCATTAGTCCAAACAAAAGTGCTTCAATCAACGTCCAGGCCACAACCGTTCCCATGGCACCCCACAGTCTGGAAAATAATGTACAGATTAAAACATTTGCCAGCCCGGAAATAACAACTGCCTCGGAAAACTGCTTTTTCATATTAAAATTAGTCATAAAAATAATACCCAGGATGTAATTGATAACCCCAAAAAGAATCACAAAACTACCTATACGTAACAATGATTCCCCAAGCGCACTACTCTCCCCGATAACTATCTTAACCACCAGTGGTGCAGTAACAACCAGGCTTAGGACAATAAACAAACTAAGCATGGACATGATCTGTAAAACCTTCGATATCGCCTTTACCGCCCGCTGTTTCGACTCTACTGTAATCCGACTGATGAATGGGAAAAGAGTTCGCGTTAAAGGAGAAAAAACAGTTTGAATAACTTTTACTACCTTTTCAACCGCAGCAAAAATGCCTACCATCTCTTTCGAAGCAAAAAGTCCTAAAATTAAAATATTAATATTACGATAAAAACTAATCGCAAAGTTGGAAACAAACAGGGGCCAGCCATCTCGTAAATAGTGCTTTATAAGTTCGACGTTTGGAGAAGAAATCCTCAGCTCGAATTTTGTTCTAACAATAGCCAGGCTGAGAAATCCCGCAAAGAACAAAGCCAGGCTGTTGAACAACGGCACCAGGGTGTAATCCTGTTCCTTTCTGATAAACAAAAAAATTAAAACAAGGTAAGAAAGGCGTCCTAAAAAATTAATATAATTCAGATACTTCATATCCTCAATACCAATATAAAACCACAAAGCCATTAAAACGTTGGCCGGAACCAGGCCATAGGCGAACAAATACACCTGCCATTCTTTGTGCAATCCCGGTAAAATGGTTACCAGCGCCCATAGTAATACAAAACCGCCTAACATTAACACAAATTGAATAAAAATAATATTGGAATAAATTTCAGAAAGCTTGCCCGGTTTCTTCTGATTTTGAGCCACGTACTGAACACCAGAAATAGGGAATCCGTATTCCACCACAATTTTAAAATAGTAAGCTACCGCCTGAGCAATACTGATTACACCAAACTTCTCAACGCCAACCGCACGAATAATGTAGGGAATGGTGATTAAAGGAATCAGATAATTGGAAAATTGAAAAATAGTAAAATTAAAAAAATTTTTAACCAGTTGACGATATTCTGCCGAAGAAGTAATACGCTTTATTAATGTCATCAAAATATCACGTGCCTAAATTTTTTCTGAATGCCCGATAAGCGAGTACCGCATAATTCGCCAGAAATTGTAAAGAAACAATAATAAAAAAGAAACTGATTAACATTAACGCCCGGCGTGGTCTGCTTTTTCGGTAAGGAACAATTGCGTGGTCTAAAACTTTAACCGGCGAAAGATTGAGCATATTTTGTAAAATAAACAATTCCTCCTGTTTGCGTAATTCCGCCAGAATAGTCGATTGCAAAGTTAACACCCGACGTAATCGTAATTCTTTGATGACGTTTTCCGGCGCATTCAGATCCCGCGTACGTTTCAAAAAATTTTTTAAATTATTTTCAGAAATAACAATACTATCTTTTAACACTTTAATTCTATTTTTTAAATAATTGTATTGCTCTGTATATTCTTTGTTAATTTGCTGGTGAACAATTTTATCCAGATATTCCACCAATTTATTAGCCACGGCAGCAGCTAAAAACGGATTCTTCAATGTAACACTAATATACAAAATGTTGTTTTCCGGATTTATAGAGGTGAAAATAACATCCTCATTCATGGCTTTAAATGCTTTCTCCCAGATCTGTCGGGGACTCTCACCTTCAATCTCCAGAAAATCCAATAAGGTTTCTGTTTTTTGGTGTCCATCCTCTTCAAAAGTAAATTCTGTTTTCAGCAACTGCCGTTGTAAGCGCCGACTGTGAATAATGCCTTTGTACATTTCCTGCGACTGGGCACTGGCACCAATATTACCAATGCCAGCCAGGCCAGCCAGCGCACCGAGTTTGCCACTTAATTGCGAGGAAAAACTGGCTGATGAAGGGACAATGGAAACCGAAGCAGTATAATATTTATCCAACCCAAAGAAAAGGATTATGATGAGAATCAGCATACTAACCGTCAGAACACCCAGGTTTATTTTGCGTTTCTGCCAGATAAATTCTAAAAGAGGATTAAGTTTCGTACTCGCCACTCTAAATTCTCCTGCCAACTATTTTGTGCTTTGAATAATTATAATAATTGTGCTTAATTGTAACGCTATGGGAATTACTTCTTTAAGCACTGTCCATAATTCCCATTCCATTCGTTGGGGAATAAAAATCTGGTCACCAGGCCCGGGCACACTGTTTTCCCCAGCGTCTAACCAATTGCCGGTTTTAGCATCAATAATTTTAATCATCGATTTTTTTACGCGCTCGCCATATCCACCGGCCAATGCTACATAATCCTTAACAGTAAAATTTTCTTTAAAAGGATAAATGCCGGGATTCCTTACCCCCCCACTAATAATCACCATCTCAAGCCTCGAAGGCACCACAATCTTATCCCCATCCTTTAGAAAAAAATCGTTCGCTCCTGAGGTATCTTGCAAAAGCTTTTGAAAATCTGTTTGTAAGATTTGCACTTTCTGTCTAAAAAAACTCTTGACGTAACTTAATTCCGATGTGGGCAATTGTCGTTTTGGTTGATCTAAATCTATTAAAACCTGTGGAAAGCGGCTTGACCTACCTAAACCAATTCTTTGCACATAAGCCAGATGTGGATTACTCTCTCTGGTAAAACCACCGCACCAGCGCAATACATCGCTTAATTTTGTTTTCCCTTCAATTATAGGATAAACGCCCGGATATTTTACCTCTCCCTCAACCACAACTGTTTTTTGCCGGGCGATGAATGGTTTTTTACGCACAAAAATCTGGTCCCCAGGACGCAGCATAAAGCGGGAACTGCGGGCAAATGGTACTACCCGATGAAACCCCTCATCTTCTGTAAAACGATAAACCTCAATCCGGTTCGAGTCAGCGGAAACCTGTAAACCACCTGCCAGCTTTAGCATGGTGAATAAATCATCGCCAGGAAGGTATTCGTAGTACCCGGGTTGACCAACCTCACCACCTACAAACACATCGCTCTGCAAAGAATCTTTAAAATTTACAAAAATAATATCATTTGATTTTAGCAGGGGATTTTGACTTTCGTCTTTTAAGCGGAGAAATTTAAGCAAGTCAAAGCTGGTTTCTTTTCGATCCCGAATCAATTCAATCCGACGTATGGAAATCCGATCCAGAGCTCTCATTTTCAGGCTATCCGCTTCGTAAGCAATGATTAATTTCTGTAGGGCATCTAACAAACGATCAGCCGAGGTCATGTTCAAATTGACAACTGGTTCCAGTGCACCGATGATAGAAACTTTTATGGGATGAATGCGTGCAAGGGTAACATTTATTTCCGTGGTGTTGTAAAACTGACGCAAATGTCGGTAAATTTCCTGTTTTACCTGTTTTAACACCTTATCGCGCACATATAGGGCAGAAACTTCCGGGAAAACCAGATAACCATCTGAAGTAACCGTTAACGAAAAAGTTTTTACGTCCGGGCCTTCCACATCGACACGAATGTAAAATTCATCTCCGGAATCAACTTCATAAATATCTTCATCGATAGAAGAAACCAGTTGCTCTGCCCGAAAGGGCTGAACAATTCTATTTTGTCTGGCCAAACCAACCAGAGAACTCATTGAACTGTAATCAGCAGGAATGGATGTTTGCTGAGTCATCCCAGATGCTATAAACATACAAATAATTAATAGCGTTTGAATCAGGCGTTTTTCTCTCATATTCATCTCTTAAATATTTGAAAAAATCTTTTCGGCCAAATGACCATAATATAATTTCAGAATTTGCTTCTTTTTTATTGAATCGTCAAGTAATTTTTTAGTTTCTTCGAACGACGAGATTTAACCAAATTATATTGAACCATTTATAGAAAGTCCAAATGCTTTTTGATATCATAGCCATTTAAATATTAGTGGACAAATCGGGATGAAGAGAATGATATGAAGATCATGGAAGATAGTGTTGTTTTTCCTTAAAAAACATCCCTGGCGATTTCGATAGGTGAAAAATATGGTACCAATAATACAAAATTTGACATCATTTCCCAATATATTTAATTTTAGTAAAATAAATTTATTACGAGGACATAATTATGATTAGACGTTTATTAAACTTCTTAGGTCTTATCTTCTTTCTTCAAACAACGCTCCTCTTGGCGCAAAAGGGTAATTTTCTCAATGATTATCATTATCAAATTCCCGGGTGGGAATTTACTAACGGATTTTCTGTTAATTTAAACCAGCTATCACAGTGGGAGATGAGGGATTCCCACACTTCCAGCAGGAACGATAGCAATACCACTTTGATTGGACGCTGGGTTTATGGGAATTGCTACTCTGCTGTAGTATCTGGAAACTTAGCGTATATAGGAAATGGGGAGTCAATGGTAATTCTTGATGTTAGTAATCCCACTTCCCCTCTACTTCTGGCGCAGGTTGTTACACCATCAGTCGTTAGGGGTATTTTTATTTCAGAAAATTATGCCTATTTAGCAGATGATTATGCTGGCCTTCGCATTTTCGATATAAGCGATCCTACCACGCCGACGGAAGAAGGCTTTCTTGAAATGAATTATCCAGCATTGGGGGTATATGTTAAAGGGAATTATGCTTACGTAGCTGATTTTGCAGACGGACTTCGTATAATTGATGTAAGTGATCCAACAACCCCGACAGAAATCGGTTTTTACAATACAGATGGTATTGCTTATAACGTATATGTCAGTAGCAACTATGCTTATGTGGCTGATGGTGATGATGGTCTTCGCATCATCGATGTAAGCGATCCTACAGCACCAACAGAAATAGGATTTTACAATTCAGGTTATTGGGTCAGAGGAGTATATGTTTCCGGTAGCTATGCTTATGTGGCAAATAGCGGTAATGGCCTTCTAATTATAGATGTAAGTGACCCAAGTACACCCCAGGAAGTGGGTTTTTACGATACAGATGGTACAGCTTATGATGTCTTCGTTAATGGCAACTATGCATATATAGCCGACGGTGGCTATGGGCTCTGTATCATCGATGTGACCAATCCTTACAATCCTATTGAAGTGGGTTTTTACGATACAAATGATGCAGCATTGGATGTTTTTGTTTCTGGTAACTATGCTTATATAGCCGATTATAGCGATGGTTTCATGATAATCGATGTAAGTATCCCCAATACTCCATTAGAAACGAGTTTTTATCACACGAATGGCATAGTGTTCAGTGTGTACATAAATAGTCACTACGCATATTTGACTGATTTTGACAATGGTCTTCTTCGTATAATTGATATTAGCAATCCTACAACTCCGCTTGAAGTAAGTTATTATAATACCGGTAGTAAAGCTGTGGATGTTTATGTCAACGGAAACTACGCCTATGTAACCGATTTGGAAAATGGCCTTCGCATCATTGATATTAACAATCCAACAAATCCAGTAGAAGTGGGATTCTATGATACGGACAGTGCCTTTTTTGCCGTGTGTGTTAGAGATAATTATGCTTATGTAACAGATTGGGAATATGGTTTAAGTATTATTGATATTAGTGATCCAACTGCTCCAGTAAAAGTGGGTTCTTATACTACAAATGAGAATGCTTTGGGTCTTTATGTTAAAGGTATTTATGCATACGTTGCTGATGGAATCGATGGGTTTCACATTATTGATGTAAGTGATCCAACTGCTCCGATCGAAATTGGTTCTTATAATACAGATGACATTACTTTTGACATATATGTTAATGGCCATTACGCATACGTTGCAGATTGTAGTAATGGGCTTCGCATTTTTGATGTTAGTGATCCGAGTAATCCCATAGAAGTAGGTGTCTTCAATACATATGGCTGTGCTCATAGTATTTACGTTAGTGCCGGCTATGCTTATGTGGCTGATGTTTGGGAAGGTCTGCGCATCATTGATGTAAGTGATCCCACTGCACCTATAGAAGTGGGTTTTTATGATACAGGTGATTTGGTTAACGATGTACATGTTAATGAAAATTATGCCTATGTAGCCGATTATGGTGACGGCCTTTACATCATTCGCAACGACCTGATCACCGGCATTTCCCATGATAAACCCGAAACAGTACCGGATAAATTTCACCTTGCTCAAAACTATCCCAACCCCTTTAATCCCACTACAACAATTAAATATTCCCTGCCCCAAAAGGCGCAGGTGGAGTTGACTATTTACAATTCCCTGGGGCAAACAGTACGGACACTGGTTCGCAAACAACAACCCGCCGGGCATTATCAGGTAAACTGGGACGCCAGAGATGATAGGGGAAGAACTGTAAGCAGTGGCGTTTACTACTACAAAATTACTGCCGGTGATTTTGTGCAGGTGAAAAAGATGGTGTTGGTAAAATAGTATCCAAATTCAATTCAGCAATTATTCTAATCTGAATTGGAGAATTGCTTACCCGCTATTGGAGGAATATAAACGAATCTTCCATGTTCGGAAAATGATTACAAATTCCCAGGGTTCGGTTATTACAGACGGTTAACGATTCTTCTGAATGAAACATCCCATTTTACCTGGCCAACCGAAGGTTCCTCTCCATCGGAGCCTTCGGTGGGATAAATTGCGTGAGTAGATTGACCTTTCCGTTTTGGGGATTAATAATGTTTCACACCTCTCCATAGGTGTCGTTTTTAACCGCGTTGTTTCTCATTCGTGTAGGGTTATATTTACCGGCTCTGGGGAGCCGAGCCACACAATTCACCCCGTCTCTTCTTATACCATATCACGATTCTCCACAATGGCTATTCATCCACCAGGAGGGACCATCTTCTCCAGAATGCTGCACAAATAAGTGGAGAGGCAACAAATGAACGAAAATTGGTTTTATTCAACCAGCAGCGAAGGATTAATCTTTAATTTATGCACGGCCATTTTAGCCGCCTCCTGTTCGGCGGTCTTTTTACTTTTTCCAACCCCCTCCCCCACTTTTTTCCCGTTTAAGAAAACAGCAATCACAAACTCTTTATCGTGGTCGGGTCCCATTTCTTTTACAACTCGATATTCCGGCAGGCGATTCCCGTGAGATTGAGCATATTCCAGTAAAATGCTCTTGTAATTACGGTACAGCTCCCGCTGCATGATGGTTTTAAAGCGGCTTAAGAGGTACTGGTGAATGAACTGCCGGGCGCGGTCGAACCCCTGATCCAGATAGATGGCACCGATAATAGCTTCCATAGCATCGGCCAGAATGCTTTGCCGCTGGCGTCCGCCGGTTTTCTCCTCTCCCCGATTTAGCAGAAGCATCCGGCCAAGGGAGAGATTCTGAGCAATTTCTGCCAGCACCGGCTTGCTTACCAGAATCGATTTAATCTTAGAAAGCTGCCCCTCGGTACGTTTGGGGAAACGGGTGTACAAATAGTGCGTCACCACCAGATCCAACACCGCATCTCCTAAAAATTCCAGCCGTTCGTTGGAAGCCGTGCGTTCCTCATTCGTCACATTGAGATAGGAACGGTGTTTTAAAGCCGTGATGATGAGTGAAGGATCGTGGAAAGTAATTTCAAATTTCTTCTGAAATTGTTCAACCAGATGTTCCATGGGAATCGGATGTTTATCCGATTCCCCGGATTTTTTCTTTGGTCTCCGTAAACGGAAAAATTTCTTTAACAAGGTACCCGTAAAATTTTCATTTATCTTATTGCTAAATCGTTTTTCGGCCGGAAATCGGATTCCAGAATAGGATTATCTCCCGGGTTGCGGGTATTTCCATTCCGGCTTATTCGAACCGACTAACTGCCAGCACCGCATTATGTCCACCGAATCCAAAGGTATTGCTGATTGCAGCATAAATTTCTTTTTTCACTGCCTGATTTGGGGTATAATTCAGGTCGCATTCCGGATCCGGTTCCTCGTAATTGATGGTGGGCGGGATGATGCCGTGTTTAATGGCCAGTACAGTGGCAATCAGTTCCACAGCGCCGGCTGCCCCCAGCAAATGCCCGGTCATGGATTTGGTAGAACTCACATTCAAATCGTAGGCTCGCTCACCAAAAACGGTTTTAATGGCGATGGTTTCGTTTTTATCGTTGGCAGGGGTGGAGGTCCCGTGCGCATTGATGTAATCGACTTCTTCCAGTGCCAGACCGCCGTCGCGCATGGCTGCTTTCATGGCACGGGCGGCACCTTCGCCTCCCGGTGCCGGTGCGGTGATATGATAGGCATCTGCGGTGAATCCGATACCACGCACCTCACCGTAAATCTTTGCTCCGCGCGCCCGGGCGTGCTCCAATTCCTCCAGAATAATAATCCCGGCACCTTCCCCCATCACAAACCCATCCCGGTTTTTCTCGAAGGGTCGGCTGGCCGCCTGGGGATTATCGTTTCGGGTGGAAAGCGCTTTCATGGAATTGAATCCCGCTACCCCCATCGGGCTAATGGCTGCTTCGGAACCGCCGGTCACCATTACTTCCGCATCGCCGTATTGAATGGTACGAAATGCATCACCGATGGCATGCGAAGCCGTGGCACAGGCCGAAACCACCGCGTAGTTGGGGCCCTTCAAATTGTATTTCATGGAAATGTGTCCCGCGGCGATATCAATAATCATCTGCGGAATGAAAAAAGGACTGATGCGTCGCGGTCCACGTTCAATCAGTTTGCGATGCTCGTTCTCGAAGGAAAGCAATCCCCCGATTCCCGACCCCACAATCACCCCCACACGATCCCGATCTTCCTGCTCAAAATCCAGCCCGGCATCCTGGATGGCCTCAGCCGCTGCAACCAGAGCATACTGGGCGTACAAATCGATGCGTTTAAGTTCCCGGGGATCAATCACTCCCTCGGCACTAAAATCCTTTACTTCCGCAGCAAACTTGGTGGTATGGTTACTGGTATCGAAATGGGTGATGTAATCCACACCGCTTTTTCCTTCAATTAATCCCTTCCAGAAGGCATCCACCGAATTCCCTAACGGTGTTACGGCACCCAAACCGGTAATAACCACTCTTCGACTCATAAATCACCTCTGTTTTAACCATAAACCAGGAATTAAGAATTTTGAACTCGAAACCTTTTAAGCCGTGTTTCCGGTTTCAAATTCACAACTCTCAATTCGCAGTTATGCCAGGCGGGAGAGGAGCCCATCGAAAAACAGGTGCCCGATCGTCCGGAGGACGACCAGACACCGCACCACAATGGTTAAATCTTATTCAGCAGCCTGAAGCTTTTTGTTCAAATAGTCGATTGCTGCCTGAACCGTGGTAATTTCCTGCGCATCTTCATCGGGAATTTCCACATCAAACTCTTCCTCAAACGCCATCACCAGCTCTACGGTATCCAGCGAATCGGCACCGAGATCGTCGATGAAATGAGCCTCCGGCTTCACTTTTTCCGGATCTACCCCCAGCTTATCCACGATAATCTCTTTCACTTTTTCTTCTAACGACATAACTCCTCCTATGTGTTATGATGACCCTTTAATAATTTAGTTTTAAATTTTAAATCATTCTACATTTTCTTCGGAAAGTTTTTCAGGCGTTACATCACCATTCCGCCATCCACATTCACTACCTGACCGGTAATGTAGGAAGCATCCTCCGAAGCCAGAAAAGCAACCACCCGCGCTACGTCACTCACGTTTCCCAATCGCCCCAGA